>JAZFPV010000137.1:0-10138 GCA_036444795.1 Thermoplasmata archaeon | reverse complement strand
GATGACCACGGGGCGTGAAGGCAAGGCGGTGGCGTCGTTGCACCACGTGGGGGACCGGCTCTGGAAGCTTGGGGAGGAGTGACTCCTACTCCGGCGGGTTGGATGTTTCGGAAGGACCAAACTGCCCCTGGTACGCGTCTCGGATGGCGGCCGCGGCCGCGTCCAGCTCGTCACGAGACGGGGGCACGCCCCCATCCGCATCAATCCTGAAGGCGTCGCCTTTGAACCGAGGAAACACGTGCAGGTGGAGGTGAGGGACCTCCTGGAACGCCGCCTCTCCGTCCGCGAGGAATAGATTGATTCCCTCGCATCGCAGGCCCGATTCCCGGAGTGACTGGGCGAGTCGCTGGGCCACCCGGAACACCTGGGTCCCTGTCTCCTCGTCCATGTCCTCCAGGAGGCGCATGTGCGCCCGCGGTATGACCATCAGGTGACCCGGGTTGACCGGGTTGATGTCCAGGAAGGCCACCACGTGATCGTCCTCGTACACGAAGCTGCCCTCGATCCCGCCGGCTACAATCCCACAGAAGACGCACTCCGGGTCTCGATCGGACATGCCGAACTATCGACGGAAGCGGGCATAAGGGTTGAGGGGCCTCATCCCGATTCGCTCCCGCCGATACGTTTAAGAAGCCATGCCGAAATGCGGGCCTTCCAGAAGGGATTGGGATGGGCCTCTTCAAACCGCTAAGGAAACTTGTAGATCATGGGCCAGTCACCGAAGGCGAATACGTCGACCTGAGCGAGCTTCCCTACGAGGGGGACGCCGGGGGGCCGACCAAGGCCATGGTGCGCGTCGTGGAAGTGTACCGGGAGGAGGATCTGGGGCTGATGAACAGCCTCCTCTATGAGGGGAGCGTGGTGGTGGTCGATTACAGCCCCATCGCCAACGACGAACTCGCGTTGAAACGGATCACGAGCGAGCTGAAAGCCGTGGCACGGGACACCGGCGGCGACGTGGCGGCCCTGGGCCGCAACTTCCTCCTGGCGACGCCCGAGGGCATGAAGATCGACCGGACGAAGGTCAAGAACGCCTACTGATTCCCCTTACAGGGACAAAAGCGGGCGGGCCCGAAACACGCCGTCTCGGAACTCCAGCCGATGAAAGTCGCGGGAGTGCAACGCGTGGCGCATCTTCACGAATCGTGTCCAAAGCGACACCAATCCGCCCTCCAGCTCGCGTTGGGTTACCTCCCACACCCCGTCGGCCACGCGGTCCTCCCCGCGGGGGAAGGCGGGGTCCTCGACGACGAGGAGGGCCGTGATCCCTGCGTCCCGGAGGAAGTGGAAGAACCGAAAGAGGGCCTGGCGGGGTGCCCGGATCCGGGCCATGTCGAAGAGGGCGTCCAGAGGGTCCAGTGCGAGGAGGTCCAAGCCGTCCTGGGCCTTGCGCTCGAGGTACGCGAGGAGGATGTCCAGCCAATCGCCCGCCTCCTCCGCCAACCCATGCTCCGCCCGGAGGCTGGCGATGTCGACGATGAAGTCCTCCGTCTCGAGGCCCAGCCCCGAGAGGGTCCGACGGAGGCTCCCCCGGTCCTCCTCGAGGCTCAGGTGGAGACAGCGTAAGCCTTGGGCTTGGTTCTTGGCGAGGACGTAGAGAGCGAGGGAGGTCTTCATCGTCCCTGTTGGCCCATGGAGCAAGACCACATGGCCCGCGGGGATGCCCCCGCCGAGAGCGGTGTCGAGCCCCTCCACGAAGGTGGGAATCAGGCCGGCGGTCGGTCGCGCCTCTCGGTGGGCGGCCTCCTCGAGCTGCGCTTCCAACTCGTCCAGCTGGACGCGGATGTCCTGGATCTCGTGCATGAGACTCCCTTTTGGCTCCTCGCTGGCCATGACGCGCCTGCCCCGGTCCTCCCGCCCTTTCTACGGGACCTGCGGATTTAGTCTTTTGTTGCGGGAACCGATAACGAGGCGGAGCGACAGCGCGACGGAACGTTCATATAGGTCATCGTTTCAATAAACGGATTCAAGGAAAGTGGAGAACCCTTGGCTATTGGACTCGGGGAAAATCTGGAGGGGGCCCTGACCGTCAAGGCCCTGACCCGCGCGATTCGTAACAGCATCGATCGCCAGGGGATGAAGGAGGATGAGGCCCGTTCGATGGCCCAGCACATCCTCAATTTCTTTGGGTACGCGGAGCGGATCATCGACAACGTACTCGAGCCCGATGACCGGGATGCCTTCTATATGCTGGAGGACTCAGGCATCCTCACCACGGAGAGGGAAGAGACCACCCTCTACGACGGTCGCGAGTGGCGCATTCACTACTGGCTCTTCCGGAAGGGCCGGATCTTCGAACTGGCAAACGCCGCGCCGCCCCTGGAAGATACGATCCCGGATTCCAACTCGGTGTACGCGGACATGCCCGAGGACCTGTGGGAGACCCGGCGTCCGGATGGGCCGGAGTCGTCAGAGGAGTAGGAGTCGCCGGATGGTCCCGGGGGACTCCGTGCCACCTTAACGTTTCCCGGCGTAGTTTCGGCGACCCCTCGGGGGCCCCCTTTTTAAACCCAGCTCGGTGGCCCCACGGTGCGGTTCCCCTACCCGCCACGCCCTCACCAGAAGGAGACCTTGGGCCTCATGGAGCGGGCCCTCGCGGGAGGGCACCTCGTGCTCCAGGCGGGCACGGGGTCGGGGAAGACGGTCTGCGCCCTCTATGCGGCCCTCACGCAGGCGGAGGAGGAGGACCGGGTTGTCCTGTACCTGGTGCGCACGAACTCGCAGCAGCGGCAGGTCATGCTCGAGCTCCGCAAGTTGGGTCCTTTCGGCATTGCACTGCAGGGACGACGGCGTCTCTGCCTCCTTGCGGAAGATCGAAATCTGGGGCCCGGGTCCTCCGAAGAGCTCTCCCACTTCTGCCGGGATCGGAAGGAGGAGGTGCTTGCCGGGGAGGAAGGGTGCCACTTCTATCGGGGCCTTCTTGAAGGAGACAGCCAGGCCATGCGTCGGTGGGTCCGCGATGTCCAGCCTACGGCCGAGGAGGCCCGCGCGCACTTCCAGGCACAAGGCATCTGCCCCTACGAGCTGAACAAGGTCCTCGCCCCTCAGGCGCGGGTGATCACGGCCCCGTACGTCTATTTCTTTGAGCCACCCCTTCGGAGGATGCTGTTGGAGACCCTCGCCCGGCCCTTGGAGGACGTCCTCCTCATCGTGGACGAGGCCCACAACCTTCCTGCCCATTGCCGGGACGTGGGGTCCTTCCGCGTCTCTGTGGAGGCCGTGGAGCGGGCCCAGAAAGAGCTCATGGACCACGGGGACCCGGAGGTGGCCGAAGGGGTAAGCGCCTTCGACCTCCTGGAGATTCTTGCGGGCGGCCTGCGTGGCCTGGCGGCGGAGTACGTGATCGACGAGGACGGCTTTCTACCCCCGCTGGCGTTGGAGGGGCAGGTGATGCAGGAGTTCGCCATCACCACCTCCCAGCTGCGAAGGATGCTTGGGTCCCTGGCCGCCACCGGGGAGGCGATTCGGGATGCCCGAAGACGAGCCGGCAAGCTACCGCGGTCCCACACGCTGCGCGTGGCTCAAAACATTCTCCGTTGGATGACCACGGAGGAGGTGGAGTACGCGAAACTCATCCTCGGGGGGGAACGCCCCGCCCTTCAGGCCTATTGCCTCGACCCCTCCCGGGTGGCGGAGCCGATTCGCGCCTGCCACGCCTCGCTCCACATGTCGGGGACCCTCGCCCCTCTCGAGGCGTACCGGGACACCCTGGGGCTGCCCACGGACACCCTCCTCCGGGCCTTCCCAAGCCCCTTCCCCCCTGAGAACCGTCGTATCGTGTACCGAGACCACGTGACGACCCGCTACCAGGAGTTGCACGAAGCCCCCGAGGCCATGACCCGCCTCCGCAAGGAGGTACGAAACCTCCTCCGAGACTGTCGGCGGAACACCCTTTTCCTCTTCCCGAGCTACGGGCTCCTGGAGTCCTTCCTGGATCTGCGTCGCGAGAGCCGCGTACCTGTCTTCGTGGAGCGACGGGGCATGGGCCAGGCCGCGCTCATGCGTTCCCTGGACGCCTTCCGCCGGACCACCGCCGCCCTCTTCGCCGTCGTTGGGGGCCGGGTCTCCGAGGGACTCGACTTCCCGGATCGGGAGCTGGAGGTGGTCGTCCTGGTGGGCATCCCCTACCCCAAGCCCACGGCGGCCCTCCGTGCCTTGGTGAATTACTATGACTGGAAGTTCCAGAAGGGGTGGGAGTACGGGGTCCTGGCGCCCACGACGCGGCGCCTCCTCCAATGCATAGGCCGTCTGATCCGTTCCGAGCGAGACCGAGGCATCGTCGTGGTCCTCGACCACCGGGCACCCTTCTTCAAGCGGTCCCTGGGCCCCATGGTCCTGACGGAGGACCCGTCTCGCGCGATCCAGGAACACCTCGAACCGCCCGCGGCGATACGGACGACCTCACCATGAGGTGGGTTCGGCCCGCCGGCGCCGCCGGTCCCCGGTCCGCGCGATGATTGAGGTGACCATGAACCGCTCTTGGCCCCACACGAGGGCGAAGTAGTTCTGGGCGTGTTTCGTCCGGCGGAGTTTGACGCACCGGATGCGGAGCTGGACGTCGCTGTCCCCCACCTCGGCCTGTTGGAGGAGGAAGATGCCGTCCGAGAGGAAATCCTCCTCGTACGCCACGAGACGGCGGGAGTGGAAGGGGATCTCGGAGATGAGGAAGCACGTGGGTCCAAGGTCCCGGAGGAAGGCGAAGAAGTGAAAGAGGTCGCGCCGCGGGTTCTCCATCTCGCTCAGGGAGTAGAGGCCGGAGAGGGCGTCGATGGCCAGCAGGTCGAAATCGCGGTCGTAGACCCGCTTGGCGATGTACTCCTGCAACGCCTCCAACCAATCTCTCTGGCTGTCCTGCTCCCGATGCTCCCGCCGGATCCGTCCGAGATCGAGGATGGAGAGGTCCATGTCGTCGAGGCCGCCCATCCCCAGCTCCTCCATGCTGGCCTTCACGTCCTCGTAGCCCTGCTCGAAGGTGACGAAGAGGGCCTTGCGGCCCTGCTCCCGGACGTTGTGGTAGAGGACGCTGAAGACCAGGGACGTCTTCATGGTCCCGGGAGTCCCGCAAACGAGGACGACGCTCCCCTCGGGGATGCCCCCGCCCAGGGCCCGGTCGAATCCCTCCACGAAGGTGGGAACGCGCTCGACCATTAGCGAAACCTCCGTGGGGTCCGTATAAAGCGGTGCGGTATCGGTTATCTCGGTTGAAAACGTCGCGAGGCTGAAATAGGGCGCCCCGTCATAGGGCCGCGGTGGTCCTCCTCACCCTGCTCCTGGCCTTTTGGTTCTTCCTCCCTGCTTACGTCGCGAACCCGGCGGCGGTGCTGATGGGCGGAGGCACCCCCATGGATTTCGGGGCCACGCTGCGCGACGGGCGACGTGTCTTTGGGGACGGGAAGACCTGGCGTGGTTTCATCGGGGGAGGACTCATCGGCGTCGCCCTCGGGACGATCATGTGGGCGAGTACGCTGCCCTTCCCCGGGACGCCGTTCTCTTACGGCCCCTTCCCGGTCTTCCTCGGGATCGTGGCCGCGCTTTCCTTCGGGGCCCTCCTCGGGGATCTCCTGGGCAGTTTCCTGAAGCGGCGCTGGGGGATCGACCGCGGGGAGAAGGCCCCGGTCCTCGACCAGTACGACTTCGTGATCGGCGCGTTCCTCGTGACGGGGTTGGCCTTTCCGGCCTGGGTGGCGGAGCACTACATCCTCGGCCAGGCCGCGCTGGGCCTGGCGCTGATCCTCATCGTGACTCCACCCCTCCACCGGGCCATCAACCTCCTCGGCTACCGGATGGGGAAGAAGAAGGTGCCATGGTGAACCTCGTAGAGGCCCTCGTCGAGAAGGGGGCGCTGAAGTTCGGGGACTTCACCCTGACCTCCGGGAAGAAGAGCTCCTATTACGTGGACCTCAAGCTCGCCTTCACGGACCCCGTCCTCCTCCGCCGGGTGGTGGAACGTCTGATCCCCTATACGACGGGCGTCCAGCGCCTGGCGGGGACGGAGCTGGGCGCCGTCCCTCTTCTGGTGGCCCTGGCCCTGGAAACGGACCTTCCCTACGTCATTCTGCGGAAGAAGGCCCGCGGCCATGGGACGGGGCGAGCGTACGAGGGGGAAATCCGGGCGGGGGAGAAGGTGCTCCTCGTGGAGGACGTGGCCACCTCCGGAGGAACGATTCAACGGGCCGCCGAAGTCCTGCGGGGCGAGGGGGCGCAGGTCGAGCGCGCGGTCTGTGTCGTGGATCGAGAGGAAGGGGCAGTGGAGAGCCTTCGGGAGATGGGAGTCGGCCTCGAGGCCGTCTTGCGAGCCCGAGACTTGCGGTCCGAGCGGCCGTGAGGGTGAAGCACTTTCACCCACCCTTACTTCGGCCCTTTATAGGCCTGACCGCTCCCTACGTCATGACGCGTGTAACCATGCGTCGGCGCGGGGATGAGGCGGTCCTGAACTTCGACTACGATCGGTTCCTCGTGCGCGCGGTGAAGACCCTCGATCGACGGCGTTACGACCCTATGACGAAGGAATGGACCATTCCCATCCACTACTACGCCGACGCGCTGGCCACCCTAGAGGCGGCGGGCGTGGAAGTGGAGATGGACGAGGAGTTGGAGGACATGCACGAACGTGCCGTCGTTCCGCCCGAGGCCCGTCCTCAGGTAACCGTGGAACGGTCCGGAGACCAGTATGTCATTCGATTCGAGTACAATCGAAGTCTCGTCCACGCCATCAAGACGGTTCCCGGTCGGACCTTCGACGGGGTCGCCCGGGCCTGGCTGGTCCCTGTGGAGGAGGGGGCCTTGGAGAATCTAGTGGCGACCTTTGCCGAGGCCGAGTGCACCGTCGAGGTGGCCCCGGGCCTGAAGGATTAGAACCCCTCCCGTCCTTCTCCGCGTGATGGGGGAAAAGCGGCTTCTGGAGCTCAAGGCACGTCTCGCGCACCTGGTCCAAGCGGAGACCCGCTGCACGCAGCACGCGACTTTCGTCTCGGATGTCCGGCAGGAGGACACCTACTTTCGCGTCGGAGAGGGTCGTCTCAAGCTTCGTGCCGTGGAAGGGAAGGACGAGGGCACGTTGATCTACTACCAGCGGGAGGATCGCCCGGGCCCAAAACGGAGTCGGGTATTCTTGCTCCCCGTCGTCGATCCCACCGGCCTCCTCGGCCTCCTTCGCGAGGCCCTCGGCATCCTCGTGGAAGTACGGAAGCGGCGCCGCATCTTCCGATGGGGCGAGGTGCAGGTCCACTTGGACGAGGTGGACGGCCTCGGGACCTTCCTCGAGTTCGAGAGGATGATCGACTCGGACGAAGAAGCCAGTCGGGCCGAAGCGGAATTTTCCGAGCTACAGAGATCCCTCCGCATTGTCGAGAAGGACCTCGTGGCGGGCTCCTACAGTGACATGGTTCTCGAGTTGGAGGCTCAGGAGAGTTCACGCAAGAGCCCCTCCTCCGTGTAGCCGAAGGGTGACAACAAGGTCTCCCCTGACCGAGCCAGGAGCCGGAGGTATTCCCATTCGTCTGGCGTGTCGCTCTCTTGAAGGAAGGCGGCGAACTTCACTTTTAGTCGGTAGTCCCGGGACCTCCGGTCGGTGATGACGTAGCGGACGTACTCCCCGGGTTCCGCCTTGAAGCCCCGGGCCTTCAGCTGTCGCAGGGCCGCGGCGGTGTAGTTCAGGACCATGTACTCCTCCAATGGCTTCGTGACGACCTTGGAGATGACGAGGTCCTCCAGGGGTACGTCGCCGTCCCGAAGGTTCCCGGCCGCCTCTCGGAGGACCTGAATCGCCGCGGGGATCGCGTCCTGGAACTCCTGGGTGTTTTGGGCCTGTTGAAAGACCTTCAGCATGCCTGTCTGGGCCTGGACGACAAAGGGCGGTGTGTCGTGCCGTCGCACCTCGATGCCCCGCAGCTTCATCTCCCCGTTCTCAAAGAGGCCGTAGTAGCGGTTCAGGGCCCCCACTCCCGTGGTTTTGCAGGGCAGGAAGATGATCCACCGGTAGGTGCCCTCCAGGTCGAGGGGGAGGCCGATGTCGTCCTGGATGCGCTGTACGACCTCCTCAACGGGGGAATGGCCGGGTAGGGGGCGCAGCCATAGGGAGTCGACAATGCCGTGGACGACCTCATAGCCGTGCGCCTCGGCGACGTGCATGCTTCGGATGAGAAGCTCCCGGGCGTAGGCGTTGATGGCTTCGTGGCACTCGATGCGGCCATAGCGTGCGTTTTTATACCCTTGATATCCAAAACTCGTTACGAGCATCCACTTCAGGATGCAGTCTCGCGCCTCGTAGACCGCCTGGTTCGGTCCCGTTTCCTTCTTTCTCTGCTTGTAGTACCTCTTCCTTTCTAGGACCGGGTCCAGATAGGCCGGGATAAGCCCTCTCCGCCGCACGCACGTGTGGTGCCCGATCCCCGGCGCCACCATGCCATCTTCCTTGCAGCAGGGACAGAAGATGGTCTCTGGAGAGATGTTGAACGTCCGCATGATCTGGGGGTAGAGGGAGGCGTAGTCCACCTCCACGATCCCCTCGTGAATCCCCACCTGCGGCTCCCAGATGAAGCCCCCCCGGTCGCACAGGACGAGTTCCTCCGCTGTCTTGAAGGCCTCAGGCAGGTTCTTCTTCCAAAGGACGACGTAGCCCCGCCAGTGGGCCTCGTTCACTTGCATGGCCGTGATGGCTGTCCCGGGGGTGAGCCGGAGCATCTCCTGGGGGACCAAGCGGGCCAGCCGGGACATCTCCGCGAGCCCGTGGAGACCGCTCTCCCGGTGGGCGAAGTGGTTCGCATCCAGATGGAGGCGGCCCCGGAGGAGGTACTGCGTCGGCTTGTAGACGATCTTGCCGTAGGTGAAGTAGCTCTTCCCCGTCCCGTGCTGGAATCGCTGCCGTTCTCGTCCCAGCACGAGATCGACGCCATGGGTCTCCGCCTTCTGAAGCAGGTAGGGGATGACGAAGGGGTCGCCGTTCACGGTCAGGAGGATGTCCGGGTCCTCCTCCTGCAGGGCTTGGTTGAGATCCTCCAGGATCGCCTTCTCAGAGCCCTCCAGCACCGTTTCCCCGAGTCGGGCCGTGCGGAGACGGTCCTCGTAACGGGGGAGCCCCTCGGGCGCCTCCACTTGGATGTCCACTGCCTGGACGTTCAGGGGCGGGAGCTCATACTCCAGGGCGAACGGCTCCTCAAGCCGCTTCCAGACCCCGTTGTACTCCGTTCGACTCAGGGGGAGGGTGTCGTGCTGGAGGAAGTATCGCTGGCTGTGCCGCAGGTCCACGTCGAAGAGGCGGAAATCGTGGAATCGGCCCTCCCGGTTCACCAGCTCCGCCAAGGGGTGGAGGTCCCGGTAGTGCCGGGGGAGGACGCCCAGGACGGGGACCGGCTCGGTGGATCGGATGTCGATTTTCTTGGAGGCCCATTCGACTTCCTCCACCCGGTCGAGGCGGGCCAGCCGCCGCTTCATGCTCTCGAGGTCGCTTTGCCCCCCGTGGACGTAGAAGCGGGGCCGGTAGCGGGGGTCCTCGATACGCCGGACGCCCTGAGGGGTCCAGAGCCAGGTGACGAGGGAGTCCCGTTGGTAGTCCGCATAGGCGTCGATGATCCAGCCTTCCATGTCCTCCGGCCCCGTGTGGGAGGACACTCACGTGAGGGCGCCTTAAGTGGCGGGAGGGAGGAGGTGGGTGAAACTATCCAGGATCAAACCAAGGCGAGCTCGGGTCCCGAGAGGGTCCGAACCCGAGCCTCCGAATTCTCTCCCTGGCCCTTGGCCTCGATCGCGATCCGCGAAGCCCCAACCTGGAGAGGACCCAGTCGGAAAGGGGAGAAGGCCGACGGCAGATGAGGACGAAGCCGAAGGGTTCCCCCGCCCGCGTCTGCCTCCATCCCGAGAAGGGCGCGTGTCGCGAGCAAAGGGACCCCTGACGCCCAGGCCTGGAGATTGCACGCCTGGGCGATGGGGACGGGCGGGGCACTCTTTCGAGGGTGTCCCCCGAAGAGCTCCGGCAATCGGGCGTAGGGAAAGCTCGCCGCGGCTGCCAGAAGTTCCTCAAAGAGGCCGGACGCCTCCCCCGCGCGACCCGAACGTGCCAGCCCGAAGGCCACCAGGGAGGTATCGTGCGGCCACACGGACCCGTGATGGTAGCTCGCGGGGTCATAATACCGGGCCCGGT
>JAZFPV010000136.1:0-7981 GCA_036444795.1 Thermoplasmata archaeon | reverse complement strand
ATGACGTCATCGCAAATTTCATCGACGTCCCGTTGCCCGCACCTCTCATCGGCCTCGGCGACATTCTCATCGTTGGCGTGATCGTGGCCGCCCTCATCCTCCTCCTCCGTGTGGCCGAGCCGGACTACGTGCGCAAGATCGACCAGATGATCATGGTCATGCGCTCCCGGACGGAATCCGTGGAGCGGAAGGAGGCTGCCCAGGAGCAGGTCAAGGCCGAGACGCCGACCCCTCCGCCTTACCTGCCCTTCCCCGTACCCTATCCTTCCCAGGGCACGCCGGTTCAGACCCTTCAGCTCTCGGCCACGGCCGTGGTGAATGCCCCTCGGGCGCAGGTGTGGGAGGTGCTGAACCAAGTCGTGTACGTCCCGACGTGCGGCGAGATCCTGGAGTCGGTCGAAGTCCTGGGGAAGCTTGCCAACGCCCTCACGTGGGAGGGCACGATTCGCGCCGGACGCAAGGAGTTCCCCGTGGAGGGTACGACCACGTTTTACCCCCCCACTCGCATGGAGGTGGCGTGCCACCGCGGAGCCCTCAAGGGGTTCCGAGGAGTCTTGAGCCTGGTGGACGTACCCGGGGGGACGCGCCTCACCGAGACCGCAGAATTCGATCCGGGCTCGATCCCCGACGAGTATGTGGCCGTGGCAAATGCCTTGCGAACCAAGGGCTCGGAGATCCTCATTCGGGACCTGGAGCACTTCGACCAGCTCGTGCAGGCCTTGGCTAGCCCGAAAGGTGAGGAGGAGACCCCCGACTAGGGTCGTGGCCTCGTTCGAAGCCGCCCGGCGGCAGGTTCTCAAATAGCCGGGAGGGGTTTCCCCTCGCATGGGAATGGGCCCCGTCCCGAAAGTTCTCGCATACGCCGACGGGGCCTCCCGAGGGAACCCCGGTCCGGCCGCCTTGGGTGTCGTGCTGTGCGATGGCTTGGGCAATATCATCACGAAGCATCGACAGTCCATCGGCCGCGCCACGAACAACGAGGCGGAATATCGGGCCCTCATCCGAGCCCTCGAGCTGGCCGCGCAGCACACCCGAGCCCGGGTGGAGGTCTACATGGACAGCGAGCTCGTCGTCAACCAGCTCAACGGCACGTACCAAGTCAGGGAGCCCCGGTTGGCGAAGCTCGTCGCGAAGGTCAAGGAGAAGGCGAGCCGGTTTCAGGCGGTGACCTACGAGCAGGTACCCCGCGCCCACCGCAACATCAAGCTGGCCGATACGGAGGCGAACCTGGCCCTCGACGAACGGTACGGCCAATGAGACAGTTCGCGCATTGCCGATATCCAGTTCGACACTCTTAAGTAAACTGGGTAGCCTTAGCGGCCTTGGATGGAGACCACGCTCCCGGAAAAGATGGCCGGAGAAATCACCCTCTCCGACAACCCCGGCAAGACGATTCGGAAGTGGCGGGAGGAGCTCCGGATTTCCCAGAAGGAGCTGGCGCTGCACCTGAAGATGGTCCCGTCCGTTATCTCGGATTACGAGTCAGGCCGACGTCGCTCCCCGGGCATCCGGACGGTCCGTCGCATGGTGGAGGGCCTCCTGGACATCGACCGCCTCTCGGGGCGCGGCGTAGCCAAAAAGTTCATGGTCACCCCGCATGAGGCGATCCCCAGCATGGCGGAGTTCCTCCAGCCGATCCCGGCTGCCGAGTTTGTTCGGGTCATCGAAGGGAAGAGCCTGACCAGCTTCGACACCCGCCAGCGGCAGATCCATGGCTACACCGTGATCGACAGCCTCCGAGCCATCGCAACGCTGGACGCGACGGAATACCAGCGGGTGTACGGCTGGAGCAGCGAGCGGGCCCTCCTCTTCACGGGGGTCAAGTACGGCCGCTCCCCCATGGTCGCCGTCCGTACTCACTTCTTAAAGCCAGCCATGGTAGTGTACGTCCAGCCCGAGAACGTGGACGACCTGGCGGTGGAGCTGGCCAAGCTGGAGAACGTGATCCTCGCGCGGACCGAAATGGACCCGCTGGATGTCATCGAGAAGTTGGAGACTCTGGTCTTGCGGCTGAACACGTCAGCGAAGATGGAGTTGTGAGGGCTACCCATGGATGTCGGCATCGTAAGCTACGGGGGCTACGTGCCCCGCTATCGGATTGCGCCCGAGGAGATCGCCCGGGTCTGGGGGGTGGACGGTGGGTCCTTGGCTCGCAACCTGGCCATCACCCAAAAGAGCGTTCCGGGCCCCGACGAGGACGTGATCACCATCAGCGTGGAGGCGGCTCGCCAGGCCATGGCGCGCGCGGACATCGACCCCCAGGACATCGGAGCCCTCTACGTCGGTTCGGAGAGCCACCCGTACGCGGTGAAGCCCACCGCGACCGTCGTCGCCGAGGCCATCGGGGCCACTCCTGACCTGACGGCCGCAGACTACGAGTTCGCCTGCAAGGCGGGGACGGCGGCCATCCAGACCTGCATGGGGCTCGTGGGGTCAGGGATGGTGAAGTACGGGATGGCCATCGGCTCCGACACCTCGCAAGGGGCACCGGGCGACGCGCTTGAATACTCCGCCTCCGCGGGTGGGGCCGCCATTCTGATCGGGCAGGACCCGGTCATCGCGAAGATCAACGCGACCTCCTCCTGCACCACCGACACCCCCGACTTCTGGCGACGGGAAGGACAGCGCTACCCAAGCCACGGCGGCCGCTTCACGGGGGAGCCGGCGTACTTCAAACACACGCTCCGGTGCAGCTCAGACATCTTCAAGGAGATGGGGACGGAGGCGAGCGACTACGACTTCGCCGTCTTCCACCAGCCCAACGGGAAGTTCCCCCTGCGGGCGGCGAAACAGCTCGGGTTCACGGAGGAGCAGGTGAAGACCGGGATGCTCGTGCGCGCGATCGGCAACACGTACTCGGGTGCGGTCATCCTGGGCCTCTGCGCCATCCTCGACGACGCGAAACCCGGGGACCGCATCTTCATGATCGGGTACGGCTCGGGGGCCGGCTCCGACGGCTTCGACATCACCGTGACGGACGGGATCGAGAAGATGCCCCAGAACCCCGCCTGGAAGGTCTGGAATTACGTGGCGAAGGGCCAGGAAATCGACTACGCCACCTACGCCCGGTTCCGGGGCAAGATCGCGATGGCCTCGGGGGCCTGAGATGCGGGACGTGGCCATCATCGGGATCGGGGACACCCGGTTCGGGGAGATCTGGGACAAGTCCTTCCGAGAGATCGGCATCGAGGCCGGCCTCAAGGCCCTAGAGGACGCCGGCGTCGGGGCCGAGCAGATCGACGCCCTCTATGTGGGAAACATGTCCGCGGGGAAGTTCATCGACCAAGAACACGTCGCGGCTCTCGTCGCCGACTACGCCGGGCTGGCGGATCAGCACCCGGCTACCTTCCGGCTGGAGGGTGGGGGCGCAGGGGGCGGTCTCGCTCTGGCGAGCGCCTTCATGGCCGTGGCCTCCGGTATGTATGACGTCGTCGTGGCCGGGGGGGCGGAGAAGATGACGGATGTGGGGGAAGAGGAGGCGAACCGCATCCTTTCCTCGACGGCGGACCAGGAATGGGAGACCGTCTTCGGGGCGACCCACGCGGCCCTTCACGCCATGGTGGCCCGTCGGCACATGTACGATTTCGGGACGACGAGGGAGCAGATGGCCGCCGTGGCGGTGAAGAACCACCGGAACGGCGCGAAGAACCCCAACGCCCAGTACCAACGCGAGCTCAGCCTCGAGGCGGTTCTGGGGGCGCCGATCGTGTCGGATCCCTTGGGGATGTTGGACTGCGCCCCCCTCTCCGACGGGGCGGCGGCGGTCGTCCTATGCCCGATGGATATGGCCCGGAAGTTCAACGACACGCCCGTCCGCATCGCGGGCCTGGGCGTCGCCAGCGACACCATCGCCCTCCACGATCGCCGGGATCTCACCACGATGGAGAGTACGGTCGTGGCCGGCAAGAAGGCGCTCCGCATGGCCAAGGCCGGCCCCGGCGACGTGCATCTCGCCGAGGTGCATGACAACTATACGATCAGCGAGATCCTCGCCATCGAGGACCTCGGTTTCGTGGAGAAGGGAAAGGGCGGCCCCGCCACCGAGGAAGGGGTGACCGAAATCGGGGGCCAGATCGCCGTGAACCCGTCCGGCGGCCTGAAGGCCCGAGGACAGCCGGTCGGGGCGACGGGCGTTGCCCAGGCCGTCGAGATTGTCCGACAGCTTCGAGGGGAAGCCGACGGGCGTCAGGTCGACGGGGCGGAGGTTGGCCTGACCCACGTCCAGGGGGGCACCGGAGCCACGGCGGTCGTTCATGTCCTCCGGAGGGAAAACTGAATGGCGGTCCCTCGATTCTGGCGTGAGATCCAGAGCCGCTACAACCTCGTGGGGACCCGCTGCGGGAACTGCGGAACCCTCGACTTCCCTCCCCGGACCGTCTGCCCCAAGTGCGGCCGGAAGAGCATCGGGAAGATGGAGAAGGTCCCTCTGATTGGAAGGGGGAACATCGTTTCGTTCACCACGGTCCACCAAGCGCCCAAAGGGTTTGAAGGGACGAAGCCCTACCTCCTTGCCATCGTCGAGCTGACGGAGGGGGCCCGGCTGACGAGCCAGATCATCGACTGCGACCCAGCGGACATCGCGGTCGGGATGCCGGTGGAGTCCACGTTCCGGAAGCTGGGCCAGGACGGCGACTCAGGGGTCATATACTACGGCTACAAATTCCGCCCCTCGCCGCCCGCTCCGGGGAAGACCTAGGTCGCCCTGAAGGACCCTGAAAGGTTCTAATACTCACCGGAAAGTAGTCCCGAGGTCCCATGGAACTCCGAATTCTCGAGAAGGAGAAGAAGAGCCTCACGGTGGAGGTCGTGAGTCCCGACGACACGGTGATCTACCCCCTGATCAGCCACCTGCTGAAGGACGTGCGGGTGACGGATGCCCGCTACATCGTGGGACACCCCTTCATGGACAAGCCCACCATCCTCGTCCGGGTAAAGAAAGACAAGCCCGAGGACGTGCTGAGAGAGGTGGCCGAAGGCCTGGCCAACCAGTACGGCGACATGAAAAAACAGGTGGCGGCGGCCGGGAAGAAGGGGACGTAACCCCTTCCCGGTCCCCGGGGCGGGTTCCTCAAAGGCGGGCGGCCATGGAAAGGGAGGTCGGCATCGCCCGTTATGGTACGACGACGCCGGGAATCGGAGGACGAATTAAGGCGGTGCCCGAGGACTTCGTCGTCGAGGAGATCCCGGCGGACCTCCCCCTCGTGGCCGATGGTCGTTTTCTCGTCACGCGTGTGACGGTGCGTAACTGGGAGACCCATCGCCTCGTGCGCCAGCTCGCCCGAAGGCTCGGCGTGAGTCGCCATCGTATCAGTTTCGCCGGGACCAAGGACAAGCGGGCCGTCACCACCCAACGGATGACCTTCGAGGGCCTGGACGAGGAGGTCGTCTCCGCGGTCCACCTCAAGGATGTCACCGTGGAGCCCCTGCACCGGTCCTCGCGGAAGCTCAGCCTAGGCGACCTGACGGGGAACCGATTCCGCATCCGGCTCCGGGAGATCGAGGTGCCGGAGGATGAGGTTGGCGCGCGGCTTCGCTCCCTGAGCAAGGAACTGGAGGAGGGGGGCGGTTTCCCCAACTACTTCGGCATCCAACGGTTCGGCGAGATCCGCCCGTTGAGCCACCGTCTGGGTCGGGCCCTCGTCCGAGGGAATCTGGAGCGGGCCGTTTCCCTCTATGTCGGGGAGACCTTCCCGAGGGAAGACCCCGAGACGCTTCGCGCTCGAGCGGCCTTTCGGGACACCGGGGACGTGGACCGGGCCTTGAAGGAGTTCCCCCTCCACCTGAGCTTCGAGCGGTCCCTCCTGCACCATCTCAAGGAGCGGCCGGGGGACTACGGAGGCGCCCTCCTGCGCTTCCCGCACAGCCTTCTGACCCTCTTCGTCAACGCCTACCAATCCTTTCTCTTCAACCGCATCCTGAGTCTCCGCATGGACGAGGGCCTTTCGCTGAGCGAACCGATCCTGGGGGACCTCCTCCTTCCTCTCGACAAACGGGGTCTTCCGGACCGCAGACGACCTATCGCCGTGACGGAGGCCAATCGCGCAAAGACCGCCCTTCAGGTCCGGGCCGGGAAGGCCTGGGTAAGCGGACTCCTGGCGGGGTACGATGTGCCTCGGGCGGAGGGAGAGATGGGGCGGTTGGAGGACCAGGTGATCGAGGAGGAGGAGGTCCACCTGGCGGACTTCCACGTCCCGAGCCTTCCCAAGCTCTCCTCCCGGGGGTTACGACGCGTGCTGGTCGCGCCCATTCGGGATTTCGCCTTCGCGGTCGATGGCGATGTCCGTTTGACGTTTACCCTGAATCCAGGCTGCTACGCCACCAGCCTGCTGCGGGAGCTGAGGAAGGGGGATACCCTCTAATAGCGCTGCCTGAGTGCACGCCTGTGGCTCGGCGAAGCGACCCGCGCACGCACCCGTGCTCGGTATCGGGCTGCGACCAGGAGGTCACCCGTTCCCTCTCCTACCGCAAGGTCCGCGACGCCCTCTCGGAGCACGGCATTCAGGAGGGCCGTCGCGCCTATCTCTGCAAGCTCCATTACAGGGAGTACAAGAAGGCCACCAAGGAGGAACGCACGGTCGACCGCCTCACGTGGTGACACGGGATTCGATCGGCTCCATGGCCAGCTCGTTCAACCCGGTCGCCGGGTTCTTCTTCCGCGTCATGCGGAGCCCCCTCAGATGGTGGATCCCGATTTCGGCCAGGACCGATACGCGGCCTTCGAACAGATGTCCGCCGACGGCCCCGTAGCTCGGACCGGCCACCGTGGCGTGGAGGTGCAGAGACGGCTCCGCCTCGAGGGTCACGCTCCCCTGCAGGGATAGGAGTTCGTGGCTCCCCTCGAAGCGTTTTCGAACGTATACCCCTCCTTCGGTGTCGAACCAGCCGAGCTCGAGTCTCTCGAGGGCCCCAATTCCGCTGAGGACCAGACCGGAGGTCACGCCCCGATCCTCCAAGGCGCTTTCCAGCGAAGGGAGGATGTCCTCTCCCCGCTGCAGCTTCACCACCACCCATCGGCCGTCCTGTCCTGTTTGCATTGCGGTCCTCCCTAGAACCAGCCCTTCCCCAGGGGCTCGGCCTTCGTCCGGAGCTTGATCCGGATCGTCTTGGCCAGTTCTTCGTCGTACCCGAGGCACGTGTAGACCTCCTTCGGGTTGCAGGCGTCCACAAACCACATCAGGTCGTCGATGTCCCCGTGGTCGCTCAGGGGAAACTGGGCATCCAGGTGGTGGCTACGACGGAAATCGTAGACGGAGCACCACCCGGAGGTGAAGGCGGTCCGGCCGCCCTTCTCCAGGACCTCCTGGACCTCGGCACTCCCGGGCCGCTTGAAGGCCCGCGACGGGGCGAGGAGGACGTAGGGCCCCTCTTTCTCCTGTTGCGCCTGGGCATAAGGAGTGAAGCGAAGCGGGTGTCCGTGCTTCCGGTACACCTCCGCGATGAGGGCCATCTTGTTCGGCACGAGGACGGGGACATCGAGTTCGTTGGCCAGGGCCACCAGCTCCTGACCCTTCCCGAACTCGTAGGCTCCCAGGGCCACCGGGCCGGTCTCCAGCGAGTCCTCCATCCACGAGAGGATGTCGCGCAGGACCTCCTCCTTGGGGGGAAACGCGAACCGAGGCTTCCCGTAGGTGGACTCGATCACGAGGGTCTGGCAGTCCTGAGGCTCGCAGGTCCCGCAGGTCGGACCGCCGCTCGGGTTGAAATCGCCCGTGAACAGCAGGTCGTCGACCCGAATCATGGCGGATCCAAAGACGTGCCCCGCCTCCGAGAGGGAGACGTTCATCCCCTCCACTTCCACCTCCTGGTGGTAGGGCAGGGCCATCCCGTCCGCCTTCGGCCCCATGCGGACCTTCATCACATCGAGGGTCTCGGGGGTCATGTAGGCCCCCGGCGCCAGATGGTCCATGTGGGCGTGGCTGACGACTGCGTGGGGTTGACGTGATCGCGGGTCGAGCATGAGCTCGCGGCCGTTCTGATGGAC
>JAZFPV010000135.1:0-3399 GCA_036444795.1 Thermoplasmata archaeon | reverse complement strand
GTGCGGACGCCGACCAGGAGGAGGACGAGCACGAGGAGTCCGCCTTCCAAGGCCCGATGCACGGCCTGCAGCGCGATGGCGGAGGCCTCGATGACCTGGCCCTCGATGAACGTCTGCAGTGCAATGCCGACGACGAGGCCATCCAAGGCGGCGTGAACGGCAAGGAGGAGGGCGACCAAGACCGCGACGCCGAGGGCAGGGGCCCCCCGATCGGCGGAGCCCCGAAGGAGGAACAGGGCCGCCGCGCCTCCCACCAACAGGCCGAGCGCCACGAGAACGAAGGCACCGGCCGCCCCGAAGGCGGAGCGGAGGGCCGACTCCAAGAGGAACGCATCCACCAGGTCGTGGACAATCAGGTACAGGAGCACGCCAAGAAAGAAGGCAAGCCATGGCCCCGGGGTCCCTCGGATCCGTGGACCGAAAAGGAGCAGGGTGAGGCCTAGGAGCCCGAAGAGGGCAATGACCAGCCCGGTCTGGGCCTCCAGAACCACGGAGTCAGACCCACGAAAGGCATTGTGAAAAACGTTTCTCTCGCCTAAGCAAGAGCTTCCGCCTGCGAAGAGGGTCTCTCAAACGGCCTCCTCAGACGACGAGTCCCCCCGACGAGGAGAACCGCGGCGGCGGGGATGAGCAGGAGGCCCAGCAGCAGGAGGACCGGATTGATGGCCGCCGTCGGCGCGGCCTCGGGGTCGACACCACCGTCGTTCAACGTCCCGGCTACCTCATCCCACCGGTAATCCTGCTCAAAGCCCCCGAAGTAGGGATCGGCAGTTGCCGGGCCTGGAATCGGGCTGAGCGCGGCGAACGTCACGAGAACGGCCCCGAGGAGGAGGACCGCGGAGAGACCGAGTAAGATCACAATCTTCGTGTTCTCGGTGGGGTTCAGGATATCGCGGCCCTTCCACGAGAGACCGTAGTAGACGAACCCATGGTCATCATACCGCTTGACCAAGTCTCCCTCCACAAGCTTCCGGAGGTGGCGATGGACGCCCGCCTTATCGATGTCCAAGGCCTCTGCGACCTGCGTCACCGTTCGGCGCAACGGCTCGAGATTGCGCATGATCGCGAGGCGGGTGTCGGAGGCCAGGGCGAGGAGGGCCTTCTTGTCGAGGGTGACTCGCATAGGGGTCGTGTCTCGCAATGGATATCACGGTCGGGCCATATATTTGGATGCCCTCAACACCAGCTGTTCGTCGGTGGCACGCTGTAGTTCAGAGAACTCACCTCTGCGAAGTCATTCAACGAATGCGCCTTCAGGGTCGTAGGGGAGACCGTGTAGAGGTAGGCGCCGATGTGCACGGAGCGTGTCACCTCGTAGGGTCCCGGCCCCCACCCACAGGCCTCCTGGTCGGCCGGAACGTGCGTAATCCGCGCCTGAAGTTCGAACCCTAACAGGGGGTCAATCGAGAGGACGAGGGCACCGAGCCAATATTCCTCGCCCGGCTCCCACGGGGGCCGTTCATCTCTTGGCTCGACCGTCCCGACCAGGCGGACCGGCAACACCACGAGTCCGTCCTCCTCCAGGTACAGGAAGGCCTTATGATCGTAGAGGACGGGAGAGGAACTTCCTCGGTCGCCCGCCAGATACTTCGCCACCTCCTTCGGCGCGTTGAAGTCGCTGACGTCGAAGAGGGAGAGCTTCAGGCCCTGGAACCAAGCGAAGCTGCCGCTCGGGTCTTCGATGGCGTCCTTGCCCACCCCAAGAATGTGCGTCTCGTCGATGGGATGCAGGTAATCGGAGAACCCGGGAATCTTCAGGTACCCCAGGATCGCAGGCTCGAGAGGGTTCGAGAGGTCGAGGACGAAGAAGGGATCGACCTTCTGGAAGGTCACCAGATACCCAAACTCGCCGACGAAACGGGCGGAGTAGATGGTCTCCCCCGGGGCAATCCCTTCGAGCGCACCGACGACTCGCACGTCCGGGTCGAGGATGTACACGTGGTTGGCGGAGTTGCCCCACGTCGAGGTCGCCACGCGCAGATAGCCGCGATGTTCATCCATGGAGAACTGGTTCAGGAGCCAGCCCTCTACGTTCCCCCCGGCCGTCGGAAACAAGTCGGTCCCCTCGACGGCGATGCGGTAAATGGAGGTGTACCCCGTATCTCGGAGGACCAGATCGGCGCGGGGGAAGGCCCCCCCGATGTCACCCCACTTCGGGAACGTCACATAGAGGCTGGTTAGGGACATGTATACGGTCGACGCGTATCCGGTGAGGAGAGACAGGTATCCGACGGCTTCTGTCTCGAGGTCGATGGCCACCACGTTCGTAAGCGACCCGACCCCGGTCGCGGCGGGATCGTAATAGATGCGGCTCGCGTCGAAGGGCTGGCACCGACGGTCCACGCAGATCGATGGGTACGATCGGTCCTTCTCCTGAACCAAAGCCGATTGCTGGAGCACAAGGTAGACGACCGTCCCCTTCAGCCGGGAGGCGCTGTAGGCTCCCGTGAGTTCGAAGACGCGGAGCCGGGTGGGTTCGGCGGGGTCGGCCACCGAGAAGAGCGAGACCATCGTCCGGCTCTCGGACAGGTGCATCATGTAGTCGACGAAGGGCTGGGTCGGGGCGACATCGTAGGCCAGATAGAGACCGGATATCACCACCAGGATGTCTTCATGAAGGAAGAGACCGAAGATCCGGATCTCCCCGTCGCGATCGTCCCCCAGCGCGTCCACTGGGATGCGGGACACGACGCCCATCATCGTGGGCGGATGGGCGCGGATGAGGACCACCCCCTCCCCCGAGGCGAGGTAGATCATCTCGCCGTCGGTTTTCAGGATGTCCGCCTCATCCACGCCCGCCACCTGGACGTTGGTTCCCGAGAACCCCTCCGCCTCGAGCGCAGCGGTGGTGATATCGTTCAGGGTTCCTCCCTGGGCCCAGCGGAACGCGCCCGGCGCGCTCGCTTCGGTGTGTTGAAGAGCTTCTAGATACGCGTCAAACGCCGCCCGGGTCCGAAACGAATCGAGTCCCACGCCATCGCTCACGGTTCCAAAATAGGACACGGCGCCCCCGAGCAGGAGCATGGATACGAAGAGACTGGCCAGGGCTGCCCGCAGGGCCATAGGGGTTCGCAGGTGGCTCGCGGGATATGAAACCCTGTTTGGCGTTGACCAAAAGGTCAACAGTGGGAATCCGAACAGGGATGTCGGGGGACGGGTTCTCTTGGGGTTCTTTCCGGGTTGCCTCCGGGTACTTCTATGGTATTTTCCTGGTGGGCCCCCGCCAGGAGGGGTGAGACGTGAACCAGCGGACGAAGCCCGACCCTGCCCACGGTGCGGGAAGAAACGGCGGTTCCTCCCGGATGGCCTCTGTGTCCGGTGTTCGCAGAGGTGAGGGACTGGGCCTGCTCCTGTTCCTGGCGCGGCTCGTGGTGTGGGGATTCATCCTGCTGATCGGCG
>JAZFPV010000134.1:0-5409 GCA_036444795.1 Thermoplasmata archaeon | reverse complement strand
GCCACGGTACCCCGGAGAGGGCATCCCCGAGCCTCGAAAGCGACTCCCGTTCGGGATCCGAGAGGGCGGCGTCCACCGTAGGGGGAAGCGTCTCCTGTACCACGACGCGCAGCTCCTCGGGGGCGTAGTCCCGAACCCATTTTCGGGCCTGTACCAGCCGCCTTGCGATGCGGTCTTGTTCCCACGAGCTCAGATCCTCCTCGGCCATGCCGGTCGCTGTCAGCCGGCCCAGCGACCACTGCAGGAGGTCGTCTACCGGGGCGACTTGGGCGAGGAGACTGGCGTGCCGAAACGCGAGCTGGAGGGGCGCTTCCTCCGGCGGGGCCTCCAGCTGAGAGAGGGCGTACGCGCGGCCTCCGTCGTCGTCCGGGACCGCATAGTAGGCGGCCTCCGCCTGGTCATACCGTTGGTGGTACGCGTCGACCCGCGAGAGGTCCAGGACAAGCCTCCTCCGAATCGGGGTCGCGGTGAACAGGAAACGCAAGACCTCCGGGTCGGCCACGTCGAGCCAGGTCTGGGGCCCGAACCCCGTGAAACCGGAACTGTCCATGTCGCCCCGATCTTTCCCGTCCTCCGCGTACCCGACCCATTCGTAGGGGATCCCGAAGGGGGCCTGAATGTCCAGGATGGATTCCGCGATCACTTTGGAGGTCTCCCTGGATCCACCCGGCGCGGCATGGTCTTTGCCGAAGGGCTCCACGTGTACCCCGTGGAGCGCCCAAAGAACCGGCCATTCAATCCGCCAGTTGAGCTTTCCTAACTCGAGGGGGGACGAACCGTTCCCGCCGCATTCGCACTCGTACTCGACCTCCCCGTCCGTGAAGCCGAGGGCCCGGGCATCTCCGATCCTTCGGCAGGCAAGGCAGAGGGGTTCGAAGGGAATCCATCCCATCGGATGCGGGTTGCGGGGACGGTACCGGTTCAAGATCTCGCGTAGCTCCTCCGATCGGGTCGCCATCTGGTGGACCAAGGCTTGCATCGCTTCCGTGCGGTACAGGTCCGTGGTACGGGAGATCTGGACCCCGGGAGCGAACCGATCCATGGGATTCGCAAACCCCTCCCAGTAGTGTTCGACCCAATTCTCGTGACAGCCCTTGGGGTCCGGGACCTCGATCATCCGGTACCCCGTGTAGGCAGCCCCCTCCCCTGCGCGAAACTGGGCCACCTGTTCCGGGGTACCCTTCCAGCGGTCCTGCGTGTACAGGATGAGGTGCTGGGCGACGGTTCTCCCCGCGGCACGAAGCCGGGTCGCAATGAGATGGTTCAGGACGATCTCGCCTCGCAGACGGCCGACGTGTTGGAGGCCCGAGACGGAGAGGCCCGCGTTGCAGACGACGGCGTCCTTCCGGCCGAGAAACGCCTCAACCGAGGGATAGAGCTCGTCGAACCAGTGCATCCCTCATCACGCGATGCCTCGGGCCCGGATCAGGGCCCGTAGGGGGACGCCGTCCACGTCGTCTTGGTCCGTCTTGTTGACTAACACCACGGTCAGAATGACCTGGCCCCCTGCCTCCTGGGTCTCCCGGATGGCGCCCCGAATGGTCTCCCCTGTACTGAGAACGTCGTCCACGATGACCACGCGTTTGCCGTCTACGCCTGCGTAGTTGGAGCTAAATGCGCCCGCCTCCGGCCGAGATTGAGTCGGGCGGAACACCACCAGCTCCTTGCCCATGTCCTCCGAGACGAGGGTGGCGAAGGGAATCCCGTTGATGGCAATCCCCAGGATGGAGTCGACCTCGGTGTCCCGTTTTTCGAGCTCCTCGAGAATGACATCCGTCATCGCGGCGGAGATGAAACCGATACGTGCACCGAAGACACCTACCGATCGCCAGCCGATCTTGATGTCCTTGGGGGGCGCCTCCCCCCGGACCCCTCGGGTGAGTAGCCAGGTCACGGTTTCGGGTGAGAGGTGGAGCTCGTCCCCGATCTCCTTCTCACCAAGGCCCTTCTCCTTGTACTCCATGGCCTTGCGGACGAGGGCGTCGATGCTCTTCATGGCCTACCCCGGGCCTAAGCTGGGTCGGGGTATTAAAGTTGGTCTCGGAGACCAAGAGAGAGGGGAGCGGCCGCTTGAAGAAGGCCTAGTAAAGGTCGTCCACGTCCTCCTCGAGCTTCGCCAGCTTGTCCTCGACGGCTTGACGGAGGAGGAAGAACGGAATCGACCCGGCGTAGATGATCGCGTCGTGGAAGAAGGCGTGAGAAAACTTGTCCCCCATCCGCTCCTCGACCTCCTCTCGGAGCTCCTTGATCAGGTGCTTTCCCAGGAGGTAGCTCAATTGATAGGTCGGGTATTGGGTGTAGCGCTTCACCTCCGCGATCGCCGAGGCCTCCGCCATCCCTGCCTCCTTGACGAGCATCTGGACGGCTTCATCGAAAGCCATTCGCCCCGCGTGCAGGTCTACGTCGATGAGGATGCGGGCCGCCCGCCAGATGATGTCCTGGAGCTGGACGAAGCGGATCTCCGGCGTGTCCATGAAGCCAACCTCCCGCATGAGGTCCTCGCAATAGTGTGCCCACCCCTCCACGGTCTCCGCCACGCCGGTCCCCCCCGACAGCACGCGAATAAGGGACGGGTGGAGGTTCGCCGCGGAGAGTTGGAGGTGGTGCCCAGGGTAGCCCTCGTGGACGGCGGTGTTTCGGATGCCGGCGTAGTTGTGCTCCTTCAGCGCGTCCGCCCCGTTGGTGGGCGGCGTCACGATGTAGATCCCCTCCTGCACCTTTTCGAAGCGGGGCGGAGAGAAGTAGGCCGCGAAGGGAAGGACGGGTCGTAGAAAGAGGGGCGTCTCCTGCACGAGGAGTCGTTCCGCGGGAGGGAGCGTCGCCACCCGGTTCTCCCGGATGAAGGTTCGTGCCTCCTCGTTGACCTTACGGACCTCGGCCAAGACGGCGGCAAAGTCCGCGGGGTGATCGCCGTGAATCCGTTCGGAGACCTCATCCACCGAAGCCTCCGGGTCGATGGCGGCGGCGACCTCCCTCAGTTCTCGTTTCCCCTCCTCGAGGTACTGGACTCCCAACGCGCGGATGTCCTTCGGCTTCCAACCCAGCCCGCGGAGTTCCACGAGCTGCGCGAATCTCTCCTCCCCCAGGATGAAATCCTCGGTGGACTCCGGAAGGACCTCATCCTCGAGCCAGGACCGATACGACTGCAGGGCCTCTTCGACCTCGCTCTTCGCCTCCAGAAACGCATTCTGGGCGTCCTTCGTCGCCTCCTTCTTCGCCTCGGTGCCGATGGCCTCAAGGAAAGCCGGGATGCCCGCGGCCGATTCGAGCGCCATTTCGGTCCAAAGTTTCACGGGACGGGAGAGGCGCGACTCGATCTGTCCCAGGCGGCGAGGAGTTGCGTGGAGGCGTGCCGTCATGCTCTCGAGCCGCTCGGGGAACGGGGCGAAAGTCCGGGCGAACAGGGGGAAGAGGGCTCCTCCCAGATCCTCAGCCCCTTCGGGCCGCGCCTCCCATGATCGCATCTCCCCCAGTTGGAAGGCGGCCATATCCAGGATGTAGAGAGCCACTTTGCGGTCGAGCCGACGGCTGCCGCTCAGTGTCTCCGGGTCCAGCGCGTCGAACTGGGCCCGGCTCTTGTGAACGAGGTCGATGGTTTCCTCGTAGAAGGCACGGGAGTTCTCCGAGATTCGGGTGTCATACTCGTGGAGGCCCAGGGTCGTGCCGAGCTCCGGAAACCGCTCGACGTAGGACTTGAACAACTCCTCGGCCAGCTGGTCGAACGCCTCATCGGACACGGCGAGACCGAGAAGGCCGCGGGGCATAAGGGTGTCGGAACATTCCTTGCCTAGGCCCGGGAAAGCTTATCCGAGTCATGGAAATAGATACAATGATGCGCCTTTCAGAGCTCGAAATCGACCCTCGCGTCCGGCGCATTATCGAAGACCAAGGGATCACCGAGCTCTATCCGCCCCAGGAGGAAGCGATCGGACCCGCTCTTGCGGGGGAGAACCTCGTCTTGGCGATTCCGACGGCGAGCGGGAAGAGCCTCGTCGCCTATTTGGCCCTTCTAAAGGCCGTCCTCAATGGAGGCAAGGCCCTCTACATCGTCCCCCTTCGGGCGCTGGCCACGGAGAAGTATGAGGACCTGAAGCGTTTCGAAGAACTGGGGATTCGCGTCGCCCTCTCGATGGGGGACTACGATTCCGACGAGCCCACCCTCGTCAGCTACGACATCATCATCGCGACCTCGGAGAAGGCCGACTCCCTCCTCCGTCATCGAACCCACTGGCTGAAACAACTCTCCGTCGTGGTCGCCGACGAGGTCCACCTGATTAACGACCCCGGACGCGGTCCCACCTTGGAAGTCACGCTGGCGAAGCTTCGGCAGGTAAACCCCCGCGCCCAGGTGATCGCCCTATCGGCCACCATTGCCAACTCGGCGGAGCTCGCGCGGTGGTTGGAGGCAAGCCATGTCACGAGTGAATGGCGGCCCGTGCCCCTGAGGGAAGGTGTCTTTTTCGACGGAGGGATTACTTTCGCGGACCTCTCCCACCGTCTGCTTGACCCGGAAGGCGAGGATATCCCCTCTCTGGTTCGAGATACGCTGCGAGACGGGGGCCAGGCGCTCGTCTTTGTGAATACACGCAGATCGACGGAGAGGATAGCCAGAAAGCTCCGGCCAACTGTGAAACCCTACCTTGTGGCTGAGGAAGTCAAAAAACTATCGAGAACAGCGGAATCCATGGAGGGTCGGCAGGAGGAGCCCACATCACTCGGAGGCCGACTCGCTGCAGACATCAAGGCGGGTACTGCCTTCCACCATGCCGGGTTGACGAATCGACAGCGGAAGACCGTGGAGGACCTCTTTCGGGATCATACACTCAAAGCCATCGTCGCGACTCCGACGTTGTGTCTACATCCTGACACGATGATCACAACCACCCGCGGGCCCGTGAAGATCGCCGGCCTTCGCCAAGGCGACGAGGTTCTCACACACCGCGGACGGTTCAGGAAGGTTCGCGGGACTACGCGCCGTTGGTTCCAGGGAGGACTGATCAAGGTAAAGGCCGACGGCATGGTGCCCGTCCTAATGAGTCCAGAGCATCGAGTGTTAATGAATACCCGATACCGCCACAGCTACCATGGAAAGAAGGGTTTCTGGCACACGTTCGTTAGGGGCGAGCCGGAATGGGTAGAAGCTAAAGATATCGGAATCTGGGCACAGAAACCCGAACGCCGAGAGGAGGTCCAATCACCGGTGGAGGTTCCCTCACAAGCCTCCGATGGCGGCACCGTAGCCGTACGCATCCACGAAAAGGAATTCGTCGGCCGCAACCAATTCGGCTCGGAGTTCCCCCATCCGCTCGCCAGACCTGTGCCACAGGAGCTCGAGCTCGATGAGGCGACAGCCGAGTTCTTTGGGCTATATGCGGCGGAAGGGGTTACGGGAAGAAACGGCGTTGTCGT
>JAZFPV010000133.1:0-3336 GCA_036444795.1 Thermoplasmata archaeon | reverse complement strand
CTTGTCCTGCTTTTCCTCCTTCGGCGGCTCTTCTTCCACGGGCGGTTCCTCCTCCTTCGCCTTCTCTTTGCCTCTCTTGCCCTTCTCTCCCTTCTTGCCAATCACGACGATGGCGGTGCCCACGTCGACGAGGTCCCCCTCTTCGGCGAGGAGCTCCAAGACGGTCCCGGCGTAAGGGCTGGGAATCTCGACATTAACCTTTTCGGTGAGGACCTCCACGAGGGGGTCGTTTTCTTTGATACTCTGCCCCTCTTCCACGAGCCACTTGCCGATCTCGCCTTCCGTCAGGCCCTCGCCGATGTCCGGCATCTTGAACTCTTGCGCCATGGTGTGTCCTCTAGAAACTGTAAACTTTCTCCACTGCGTCCAGGATCCGACCCGCGTCGGGCAGGTAGAGGTCCTCGTGCGTGTACGGGAAGGGCGTGTCCGCGCCGGCTACGCGGAGGATGGGGCCCTCCAGAGATTCGATCGCCTTCTCCGCCAGGATGGCGGCGATCTCCGCCCCGTAGCCAAGGAACTTTGTCGCCTCGTAGACGATGACCACCCTGCCTGTCTTCTGGACGGAGTCTAAGACGGCCTGGATGTCCAGGGGCACGAGGGTCCGAAGGTCCACGACCTCGCAGGAGATGCCCACCTCTTCCGCCTGCTCGGCCGCCCCGATGCACTGGGGGATCATGGCCCCGTAGGCGAAGATCGAGACGTCGGTCCCCATACGGACGACCTTGGCCTCTCCCAACGGCACGGTGTAATCCCCCTCGGGGACCTCCTCCCGTCCCGCACGGTAGATGCGCTTCGGTTCGAGGAACAGGACGGGATCGGGGTCTCGAATGGAAGAGAGGAGCAGACCTTTCGTGTCGATGGGATTGGAGGGGATGACCACCTTCAATCCGGGGGTGTGGGAGAAGTAGGTCTCGGTGGACTGGGAGTGGTAGTGTCCTCCCTTGATGCCACCGCCGTAGGGGGTCCGGATGGTGATCTGACAGGGGTACTCCCCGCCCGATCGATAGCGGAATTTGGCCGCCTCGTTCACGATCTGGTCAAAGGCCGGGTAGATGAAGTCCAAGAACTGAATCTCGGGCACCGGTCGGAGACCGTAGAACGCCATGCCGATGGAGGCCCCGATGATGCCGGATTCCGCGAGGGGGGTGTCGATGACCCGCTCGGGGCCGAACTCCTCGAACAGGCCTTCCGTACAGCGGAAGACCCCGCCGTTCTTGCCGATGTCCTCTCCGAGGAGAAGGACCCGGTCGTCCCGCTGCATTTCCTCGAGCAAGGCGTTGTTCACCGCCTGGACGATGTTCATCTTGGGCATCTAGGGCTTCTCCAGGTACTTCAGGAACGCTTCTTTCTCCTCCTTGATGTGCCAAGGCATCTCCGCGTACACGTCATCGAAGAGCGTCGCGGGGGAGGGCAGGCCCCGCTCTTCGGCGCGGACCACCGCCTTCTCCACCTGCGCTTCCGCCTCCTGTCGGATCTCCACCTCGATCTCCTCGTTCCATATTCCCTTTGACTTCAGGTAGCGCTGGAACCGGACGATTGGATCCTTCTTCCGCCACTTCTCGACCTCCGCCTCGTCGCGATAGCGTGTGGGGTCGTCGGACGTGGTGTGGGGCCCCATGCGGTACGTCACGGCCTCGATGAGGGTCGGACCGCCCCCGAACCGCGCCTTGTCGATGGCCTCCTTGGAGGCCTGATACACGGCGAGGACGTCGTTGCCGTCGACGCGGACGCCTTCGAACCCGTACGCTTGGGCCTTGATCGCGACCTCCTTCGTGCCGGTCTGGCTATCGAAGGGCATCGAGATGGCCCAGTGGTTGTTCTTGCACACGAAGACCGTGTTCGTCTGGAACAAGCCGGCGAAGTTCATGGCCGCATGGAAGTCCCCTTGCGAGGTGGCGCCGTCCCCGAAGTAGCCGAGGGCGACGACGTTGTCCCCCTGGAGGCGGGCGGCCCATCCGAGGCCGACGGCGATGGGGATCTGGGTGCCCACCGGACTGGAGGTCGGGACGAAGTTCACGGCGCGGCTCGTGAAGTGATTGGGCATCTGTCGGCCGTGGGCGATGTCCTCGTCGTTCCCGTAGAGCTGGGCGACAATGGTCTCCATCGGGATGCCTCGCAGGAGCGCGGCTCCCTGTTCCCGGTACGCGGGCACGACCCAGTCCTGCGGTTCGAGGGGGAAGCTGCTCCCAATCTGCACCGCCTCCTCGCCGGTACTCGGGACGTAGAACCCGATGCGACCCTGACGCTGCAGCGCCATGCCCCGGGTATCCAAGGCGCGCGTGAGCATCAGGTACCGGTACATTTTGAGAAGCTCCTCCTCGGAGAGCGGCGGCTCGTCCTTCTCCTTATACTTCCCGTCCGGGCTGACCACCTGGAGGAGTTTGGCCATCGATCACCCTCCGACCGGAACGGGGGCATGGCCGCGCGCGACGCCTTCCAAGAAGAACTCCCCCGCCCGGTACGAGCTTCGGACGAGGGGGCCTGCGGCGACGTAGAGGAAGCCCAACGCCTCCCCTTCGCGCCGGAAAGACTCAAATTCCTCGGGGGGGACCCAACGCACCATCTCGATGTGCCGCGTACTCGGTCGCAGGTACTGCCCGAGGGTGAGGATGTCCACGCCCACGGCGCGGAGGTCCCGCATCGCCTGCAGGACTTCCTCTGTACGCTCCCCCAACCCAAGCATGAGCGAGGACTTGGTGTAGACTGTGGGACGGATTGCCTTGGCCGTCCGGAGGACGGTGAGCGTCTGCTCGTAACCCGCCCGCATGTCGCGGACCGGGTGGGTGAGCCGCCGAACGGTCTCCTGGTTCTGGGCAAAGACCTCGGGCCCCGCCTCCACGACGCGCCGCACCGCCTCCGCGTCTCCCCGGAAGTCCGGGACGAGCGCCTCCACCATGATCGTCGGGTCGTGAGCCTTGATAGCCTGAATCGTCGCCGCGAAGTGGGCCGCACCCCCGTCCGGGAGGTCGTCCCGATCGACCGAGGTGAGGACGACGTAGTTCCATCCAGAGCGAGCCACGGTGTCGGC
Source organism: Thermoplasmata archaeon (assembly GCA_036444795.1). Classification (GTDB taxonomy): domain Archaea; phylum Thermoplasmatota; class Thermoplasmata; order RBG-16-68-12; family JAJISG01; genus JAJISK01. The sequence goes on along the minus strand of JAZFPV010000133.1, from coordinate 308 downwards.
CACCTTGGCGGGTTCGAAGGGGTCCAACACGCCTTTCGGGTTCCCCGTCTTCACCGCACAAAAGCGGCATCCGCGGGTGCAGGTGTCGCCCATGAGCATGATGGTGGCGGTGCCCCCGCCCCAACACTCCGCGAGGTTGGGGCAATGCGCCTCCTCGCACACGGTGTGAAGGTTCCGGTCCCGGAGAAGAGACTTCAAACCGCGATAGTTCGCGCCCCCGGGAAGCCTGACGCGGAGCCAGTCGGGCTTCTGGGAGAGCATCCGCGCGTCGTTATGGGGTGCCCCTTAAAGAAGTTAGGGAAGCCCGT
>JAZFPV010000132.1:0-4040 GCA_036444795.1 Thermoplasmata archaeon | reverse complement strand
TGCGGAGGGAGTTACCCGAAGTCGGGCCGCCCCGGCCGCCGCGGTTCGTGGGCCGGCCCAAGGAACGGGCCGCCCTGACGGCCTGGGCCAAGGAAGGGGCGCCGCTCATGCTCATTACCGGGCTTCCGGGCATCGGAAAGACCGCCCTCGCCCGGACGCTCCTGGCCGAACGGGAGGGCGTCTGGGTGAAGGTGTTCCCCTTCGACGACGCCGCCTCCCTCGTGGCGAGCCTGGCGACGGCACTGAACCGGGCGGGTCGGCCGCGCCTCCTCTCCTACCTCCGAGGGAATCCGCTGGACTTCATGGAGGTAGGGCTCCTGCTCTCCGCAGAGACCTCGGGCCTCCTCCTGGTCTTTGACGATGTCACCGCGTCCCCCGACGCCTCTCGGGTCCTCCGCTTGCTGCTGGACCGCCCGGCCCCCGGGGGCAAACTCCTGCTTACGGCCCGCGAAACGCCGACGTTCCTCGGGACCAAGGACCGGCTGGACGGCCGGTTGGCCGAAATTCGACTGGGGGGCCTGAGCCGGGAGGAGAGCCGGGAACTCCTGCTCGCCCTCGGACGGGACCAGGAGGCCGAGAAGGCGTACGAGCTGACCATGGGGCACCCGCTCCTCCTTCGACTCGTGGCCACAGGAGACCTGCCTGAGACCTTGGGCGACACGGAGTCCTTCCTCCTCGAGGAGGTCCTATCGGATCTGGCAACCGAGCTCCAGGAGGCCCTCTTCCAAGCGGCGGTCTACCGACGACCCGTCCCCCCCGCCGCGCTGGCCCCCGCCGGCTTCACGACGTTTCAAATCCTCCGCAACAAGGGCCTGTTGGTCGCGAACCCGCCTGGGTACGAGGTCCATGACCTCGTCGCGCCCGCGATCCGAAGGCAGGTGGGCGAAGGACTCCGTGCCTTCCATCGGAGGGCGGCCCGGTATTGGGCGGAGGAGCGAGAGTGGATCGAGGCCGCCTATCACCTGGCCCGGGGGGGACGAAACCCGGAGGCACAGGAGCTCGTCCGGTCGCGGCTGGAAGAGATCCTGGAGACGGGGGGGGCGGCCGACCTGGCCCAGGTGTTGGACGAGCTTCCGGCCGTTCCCGTGGTCTCCCTGGCCCGGGCGCGGGCCCTGGATTACCTCGGCACCTGGGACGAGGCCGAGGCGGCCGTCGAGGAGGGGCTGAGGGCGAAGCCCGGGACGGAGGAGTCCGGACTGCTCCTGGTCCGGGGCCGCATCGCGAGCAAACGCGGCGACTTGGCGGGGGCGCGAGAAGCCTTCTTGTCGGCGGAGGAGGCCGCCTTGCGCGACGGCGCGGACCGAGAACGGGGCCTCGCCCTCTACGGCATGGGCATCGTCGGGCGAAAGGAGGGGCAGGAGGAAGCGGCGTTGCAAGACCTGGAACGCGCGGAGGCCATCTTCAAGAAGATCGCAGCTCGGCATCCGCGGGGACGGGCCCGCATGGAGATCGGCATCGTCCACCTCCAGGGGGGACGCCTCGCGGGAGCCATCAAGGCGTTCCGGGCCGCCGAGCCCTTCTTGGCCCCCCGAAAGGAGGACCTATCCTATCTCCACAACAACCTGGCCATCGCCCTGAAGGAGGAGGGCCGATGGGGGGAGAGTTTGGAAGCCCTGGAGGCGAGTCGGCGCTACGCCGAGGGGGCGGGGATGGTCCGGGCGCAGGCCTACGCCCTCGCGAACGCCGCGGACCTCCTGGCCCGCATGCGCGAGTTCGATCAGGCGGAGGCGCGGTGCAAGGAGGCCGAACGTGTCGCCCGCGGGCTGGATGACCCGGTCATGATCTCTGCCTGCCGGGCGAACCTGGGGCTGGTCGCCAAGGGCCGTGGAAAGCCCAAGGAGGCGTTGTCCCTCTACCAGGAGAGCCTCCGGCTCCTCGGTCCCCAGGCCACGGTAAGCCGTGCGAACCGCGAGGTGGAGATGAGTGCGGTGCTCGCCGAGATGGGCGAGGCCACCCGGGCCCAGGAGCTCCGGGAACATGCCGTCCGCGTCCTGGGGGAGGAGCGGGTGGAGGCCTTGCTCGAGGAGCTACCCTAGGACCTCGCGAAGTCGCGGGAGGGCCCGCTTCAGCTCCCCGGTGGAGGTGGCAAAGGAGAGCCGAATCCGCCCCTCCCCTTCCTCCCCGAAGGCGATGCCGGGAATGACGGCCACCCGGGCCTTCTCCAAGATCTTCTCGGCCATGGCGACCGAGTCCAGGTCCTCCTCGTAGCGGACCCACGCGTAGAAGGTGCCCGGGGGCTCGGCGAACTCCAGGCCTCGAATCGCGTTCAGGCCTTCGACCACGAGATCCTTCCGTCGCTCGAACTCCGCCACCATCGCCTCCAGGGGCTCCTGGGGCCCCCGGATGGCCGCCACGCCGCCCTTCTGCGCGAAGGAGGTGGCGCAGGTAATGGAGTGCTGCTGGACCGTGTTGATGGCCTTCAGCAGATCCACCGGCGCCACGGCCCAACCCAGACGCCACCCGGTCATGGAGTAGGTCTTGGAAAACCCGTTGACCGTGATGGTGCGCTCGAAGGCCCCCGGGAAGGAGGCGACGGCATGGTGCTGGCCCTCGTACACGATCCGCTCGTAGATCTCGTCCGTCAGGATCAGGAAGTCGTGGTCCTCGGCCAGGTCGGCGAGGCCCCGCAAGGCGGGGAGGCCGTAGACGGCGCCCGTCGGGTTGTTGGGCGTGTTGACCACGAGGAGACGGGTGCGCGGGCTGATGTGCTCCGCGACCGCCTCGGGCGTCAAGGCGAACCCTTCCGCCTGCGGCGTGGGGACGGACACGGGCGTGGCCCCCGCGAGGTGGACCATCGGCAGGTAGGACACCCAGCCCGGATCGGAGACCAAGACCTCGTCGCCCGGGCCGGCGAAGGCCATCATGCTCGCGAAAAGGGCGTGTTTCGTCGAGCTGACGAGGACGTTCTCCGCCTGGGCGGGGATGCCGTTGCGAGCCTGGCTCTGTTCCGCGATGGCCTCTCGGAGCTCGGGAATGCCCGGAGACGGGGTGTACTTCGTGAAGCCCTGGTCCAAGGCGTCCTTGGCCGCCTCCACGATGTGCAGCGGCGTGGGAAAGTCCGGCTCGCCGGCGGCAAGGGAGATCACGTCCTCCCCCTGGGCTCGAAGCTCCGCCACCCGGCCCGCCAGGCCGATCGTGGGGGAGCCCTTGACCCCCTTCATCCTCTCCGCCACCATGGGGTTCCTTACCCCATCCCGGGTTAAAACCTGTCCCTCGGGGCCTCAGCGATGGGCGTAGATGGCCCGGACCGGAGGGCCCCTCTCCTCGAGGCGGACGAAGCCGAAACGCTCGAACTGGAGCATCGTGCCCTCCGCGAGATCCGCCACGGCTTCCTCCACCAGGCCTTCCACCTCCGAGGCGTCGGGCATCAAGACGGAAGCGGGGTGTCCCCGAGGCAGCCATTGCACCTTGGGAATGTTCTTGACCTGCCACGAGAGGAATTCCGCGTCGCGATTGAGACGCACGTTGCACCAATCCTTGAGGCGGATCTCCTCGCCCTGGTGCGCCTCCAGATCCTGCGAGGCGAGGTAGACCTCCTCGGCGCCCGGCAGCGTGCGGGTTCCGCGGTCCGGAAAATCGGGATGGAGCCGAGGGTGGGCCTCGCGTAGCTCCGGCAAGCCTTTCATGCGCACGGCCACCGGGTCGGGCACGAAGAAGTAGCGATTCGCGTCGGGGTCGATGAGTCGGCGGTTCTCCGCATACAGGGTCTCGCCGGGCACCTCGATGTCGGTCAAGCTCAGGCCGAACCCCTTGATGAAACCCCGTAAGGCCTCGGGCCGGATGCCCCGTCGTTCCAGGCTCTGGAGGCTCCAAGTCCGGGGGTCATCCGCACCCGCCAGTTCGCCGGCCTCGATGAGCTGGCGCTGGCGACTCTTGCTCAGCTCGGCCTCCTTCACGCGGAGGAGCCCGTAGTGGACGAAGGTGGGCCCTTCCACCTCGAACACGTCCCAGATCGCCCGCTCCATGTCGTCCTCCATCATCAGGTCCTTCCCTCGGAGGACGTGGGTGACCCCGAGGAGGTGGTCGTCCACGGCCCATGA
>JAZFPV010000131.1:0-11708 GCA_036444795.1 Thermoplasmata archaeon | reverse complement strand
AGCTGGAAGCGTTCATCCGACTCTCCGAGGCCAGCGCGCGGGCCCGTCTCAGCCCCAAGGTCGAGGAGGTGGACGCGGAGCGGTCCGTTCACATTGTCGAGTACTGGTTGGAGCGCGTCACCGGGGTCGAGGGCGGCTTCGACATCGACATCGTGGCCACCGGCCTAAGCCACTCCCAAAGGGGCCAGATGATCGCACTTCGGGAGATCATTGGCGAGCTGGCGGAGCGGGATGGCGCGGCGGACCTCAAGGATCTCCTGGAGGCGGCGGAGGAACGGGGTGTCCCCCCCAACCGCGTAGAGGCCTGGCTCAAGCGATGGAGCCAGGAGGGCGAAGTGTACTCGCCGGCCCCCAACAAGTGGCGCCTGGTGAGCCGATTCTAGGGCGGATACCTATAAATCGGGCCACGCGAGTTTCGATTCCTTGATACGACTCAAGGTCTACAACCGGGGCACGGAGGTCCTGGTCGCCGCCTGCGATGCGGACCTCCTGGGGCAGACGCTGCAGGAGGGAGACCTCCGCCTGGAGGTCACGCCCGGCTTCTACGATGGTGTGGCCGCGGACCCCGAGCAGCTGCTGCGACACCTCCGCCTCGCCACCATCGGGAATCTCGTGGGGGAGGAGACCGTCGCGGCCGCCTTGGAGGGGGGATTCATCGAGGAGTCGGGCATCATACGCATCAACGGCGTCCCTCACGCCCAGATGGTCGTGCTATGAGCAGTTTCTGTGTCGAATGCGGGACGGAGGGTCCCGTCTACGAAGGGCTCTGTGCAGACTGCCTCCCGAAGAAGCGCAACCTGGTCGAACTCCCGTCGTTTCTCGAACTCGAGGAGTGCGTCCATTGCGGTCGGTTTCACGTCCCGCGCGGCTGGGAGGAGGCCGAGTTGGGGGAAGCCCTCTTGCAGACCGTCGACAGGGCCGCCAAGGTCTCCCGAGATGTCCGGGATCATCAGGTCCTGCTTCACATGGACCTTCGGCACCCGGACGAGGTCGGACTCCGGCTCTTGCATCGGGTTGTCTTGCCGGGGCTCGTGGCCGAGCAGGTGGGCGAATCGCGTGTTCGACGGAGACGGAAGACCTGCCCGGACTGCGCGAAGCTGCACGGCCAATATTACGAAGCCATCCTCCAGGTGCGCGCCACCAAGCGCTCCGTCGGCGAGAGAGAAATGGAGATCATTCGAGAGCTGGTTCAAGAGAAGATGCAGGGGGATCCCAGACTGTTCGTGGCCCGGGAGGAGTCCGTGCACGGCGGGACGGACATCTACCTCAGCAGCAATAAGGCCGCCAAGGCCCTGGCCCAGCGCATCAAGTCTCATCTCGGAGGGAAGGTCATCTCCTCCCCGAAGCTCCACGGAAGGCGAGGCGGACGCGACATCTACCGCGTCACCTACGCGGTTCGCCTGCCCGCCGAGGCGGCTTAAATAGCTCTGAACCGTTCTTTCGAGAGTGAAAATCGAGGTCCGCTGCCCCTCCGTGGACGCTCTTCTCGATGGGGGGATTGAGAGCGGGTGCATCACCCTCCTCTACGGGGAGGCGGGGAGCGGGAAAACGAACCTCTGTCTTCAGCTGGCCCGCAACGTGGTGCAGGCGGGGCGGAAGGTGGCCTTCATCGATACCGAGGGAGTCTCTCTCGAACGTTTGCGGCAGATCTGCGGCGAAGACTACGATCGCGTCCTCCCGGAGGTCCTCTTCACCGCGGTTCACACCATGGCAGGGCAGGAGAAGGCGGTGGCCAAAGCATGCAAGCTTGCGGAGACCACCCCGGAGGTCGGGCTGCTGGTCCTGGACAGCGCCACGACCCATTATCGGCTTCGGGGCAGCGAGGCGGCCCGCGAGGAGGAGCGGCATGCGCTCGCCCGGCAGATCACCGGGCTGATGGCGCCGGCGCGCCGGAGGGACATTCCCATCCTCGTCACCTCGCAGGTGTACACCAAGCTCGACACGGGCCAATTCACCCCCCTAGGCGGGCACATGATGAGCCACAACGCGAAGGACATCTTGCGGCTCGAGAAAGTGGCCCCTCAATGGCGTCTGGCGACCATCATGAAGCACCGCCACCTGGAGGAAGGGGCAAGCACCAAGTTCCGGTTGACCGATCGGGGCCTGGAGTCCTGAGTTCACCATTTCCGACCCAACATGTAGGTCACGACGGTCGAAAGGTTGGCGTGGAGGGGATCCGGGAGCTGCCGGAGGACCTTCTCCGCGGCGGTCTGCATCTCATGCGCCACAGCCCGTGCCGCGCTCACCGCGTCGTGTTTCTCGAACAGTTCCATCACCCAAGTCACCTCCTGCGAGGTCACCTTCTCTCGCGGGGCGTCGAGAATGCGGAACAGTTCCTCTACTTCGTCCGAGGTCGCTGCTCCGGCGGTGTGAACCACGAGGAGGGATCGCTTGCCCTCCCGGATGTCCGACCCCGCCTCCCCTCGGCCCTTGTTCATGCTGAGGTCGAGGACATCGTCCGCGATCTGAAACACGGGGCCGATCTGGTCTCCGAGAGAGGCGAGGGCCCGGATCACGTCCCGATCTGCCTCCGCGACCTCCGCTCCTCCGATGAGCGGGGCCGCCAGGTACCTCCCCGTCTTCGCCCTCACGATGTCGAGGTAGTCGTCGACGGTGAGCCCGCGGCTCTGTCGGGCCCCGAGGTCCAGGGCCTGTCCCTCCCCCGTCCTCTTGACCGTGCGAGAGATGAGGTCCACGAGCCGAAGGACCGTGGATGCCGGAACCTCCCGTTCCGCGGACGCATGGACGAGGTCGTAGGTCTGGGCAAACATGTAATCGCCGATGTTGATGGCATGCTCGAGGCCATACCGAACCCAAACCGTCTCCCGACCTCGGCGGAGCCGGTCTCCGTCTTCGATGTCGTCGTGGACCAGCATGAAGTTGTGTAGCATCTCGGAGGCGAGGGCGAAGGGCATGGCACGGTTCGGATCGCCGCCGAGGCTCTCACAGGTCAGCAGGCACAGCACAGGCCGAAGCCGCTTGCCGCGCCGCTTCCTCTCCGCGACGTCAAGTCCCAGGGCGTATCGAACCCCCTCGTGGAGTTTCGGAATCCCGTCCGCTTCGGGAAGCCACCCGTGCAGCTCATCATCCACCGTGACCGATTTCTCTTGGAGGTATGCCTCGAAGGCCCGCCGGTCCAGCGGCTAACCCCCCCGGAGGTCGAGAGATGCCGCCCACTCTCGGGTGGGCCCGGTGAAGATCGTGCGCGTCTCTGCCAGCTCGGCCAGGTTGCGGGATCCCGTCAGGAGGTGCACGGCCTTGATCTCGGCGACCACCTCTTCCAAGGCCCCCACGACGGCCTCGGCGGACTCGTTCGCGGCGCGCAGCATCTGCGAGGCCATGCCCCCCGCCTGGGCGCCCAAGGCCACGGCTCGAGCCACGTCCAGGCCGTTCCGGAGACCCCCCGTGGCGATGAGGGGAAGCCCCACGTCGGCGAGGAGGAGGGAAATCGGAGAGGGGATGCCCCACTCCCAGAAGGTCTGGCCGAGTCGTTCCTTCAAGCTGATTCCCTCCCTCTTCGCCCGGAAGTACTCCACGGCGGCGAAACTGGTTCCGCCTAGGCCTCCGATGTCGATGCCCTGCACCCCCGCCTCCTTGAGGTCGAGGGCGACCTCCCGAGAAATCCCCGCCCCTGTCTCCTTCCCGAGGACCGGGACTTCGGCGGCGATGGCACCCAGGGCCTTGAGGACCCCCCGGGACCGCTTGTCCCCCTCCGGCTGAACGATTTCCTGGGTGTAGTTCAGATGGATCGCCAGGATGTCTCCCCGGACCATTTCCAACGCGCGCTTGGCGTCCTCGACACCCAGGGGCTCCTTGCCGGCCTGAGGGACGAGCTGGGGGGCCCCGATATTGGCAATGACCAGCGGGACGTCGTACTCTCGCAGGACCGTCCAGGAGTCCTCCGGCGCCTGACCTTGCAGGACCGGCCGCTGGCTCCCCACGCCCATGGCCACCCCCACCTCGGCGGCGCCATGGGCCAGATTCGCGTTGATCTGGACGGCGTCTTTGAATCCGCCCGTCATGGAGGAAATAACCACCGGCGCGGCGAGACGTTTGCCGAAGAGCTCGGTCCCCAGGTCCACCTCGTCCAAGTCCACCTCGGGGATTGCGGTGTGTAGGAACTGCACGTCGTCCCAGTAATTGTGCCGGGGCCGGACCTCCTTGTCGAGGACGATGTCCACGTGCTCTCGCTTCCGGTCAGTCATCAGGACCACCGGACCTCCGTGGAAGGCACCTTCTGGCCGCCCAAAACGGCCTGTACGCGGCCTGGGATGAGGCCGCTCACCAAGAGGCACCGCGACCCATCTCGGGCGATGTCCAACATGCATTGGACCTTGGCGCGCATGCCCCCCGTCACGTCCGCTGCGGGCTCCTTCCAGGCCAGTTTGGGCACCTCGTCCCGAATCACCTCAACCAAGCCTCCGTCGGGACCCAAAATCCCTTCCACGTCTGCAATGAAGAGGGCCAGGTCCGGTCGCAGGGCGCGGGCGAGATGAACCATCAGGTCGTCCCCAGAACAGATCGCGGCTCCCTGCACCGTGTCGAGGGCCGCGTCGCCGAAGGTCACGGGGATCAGGCCCGCGGCGAGGGCTTCGCGGAAGGGGCCGACCGAGAGGGACTCAAGGTCGCCGCCCCGCATCCGGACGAGGGAGGCGGGGGGGACGGATACGGCAGGGATCCCGGCCGCGTGGAGCGCATCCAAGACTTGGCCGTTGAGGTCGCGCATGCGTCGTTGGACTTCGGCAAACCCCATCAGGCCATTGTTGTCAGCGAGACCGCGTTGGAGACCGTATTTGTGGGCCAGGGGATGCCCGAAACTACCCCCGCCGTGCACCAGGCAGAGGTCCCCTCGGAAGGAGGATAGCTCGGAAGAAAGGGCTGCCAACACCTTGCGGCGGACGCGGGGCCGAGAGCCCTTGAAAGTGAGGGCACTGCCCCCCAATTTGATCAGATACATGGCCCGGGCTCGCAACGGACCGGGAGGCTATTTAACGCTTCGGCGAGGCGGGGAGAGGGTAATTCGGAGCCTGATTATCATTCTCGATTCTTAGAATGGAAACGGCGCGCTTATGTGGGGGGGGCACGCGAACCCGGAACATGGTGAATATCCGAAGGGTGATGCGTGTCCTTGCGGCGACCATCGTAGCGGGATCCGTCCTCACGGTTGTCCTCTCCTTCTACATGGCGTCCGAGACGGGGTTCGAGTACGCCCCCCTCGTCTCCTTCCGTACCTACAACGGCGTCCTGGTGGGTAGCGCCCTGGTCCTCGTCGGGACCCTCGCGGCGGGCCTGCTGACGCTACTGCGGGTGGACAACAGCACCCGCTCGGCTCTCCTAGGCGTGGAGACGAAGCTGCGAAGGGAGGTCGACTGGCCCGTGTCCACCCAGGATGCGAAGCGCCTGGCCCGAGAGTTTGTGACGGAGGGCCCAGAGACCGCGGCCACCGTCGCCATCAGCAAGGACTTGGAGGTGCACGACCAGCTTGCGCAATTCCGTCAGGATCTGCGGATCCTGTTGATCGCGCCGCTGGGTCTCCTGGCGGCCATCTTCGGGATCTCCGCCTGGGCCCTCCCGGCCGAGGTGTTTCTCCAGAACCTCCACGTGGTGAACACGACCCTGCTGTTCTTCGTGACCTACGGCCTCGTCGTGGCCGTGGCGGCCGTCGTGGCCGTCGTGGCCGTGATGCTCTCCGCCCGGGCCGTCACGACCCAGTAGGACCCAGACGCGATTCGTCACCCGTCGGCGGGCGTCGCCAACGGTTTTATATCGACGCGGCCTAGAGCCGCCCCAGTGGTCCGAAAGCCTGCCAAGATGTACCGGGATGTCAAAGGACAGCCCTACACCCGACGGGAGTACATAGGGGGCGTCCCCAGTTCCCGGATCGCCCAGTTCGACATGGGGAACCCGCAAGGCGAGTTCCCTCTCACAATCCGCCTCGTGGCGAAGGAGGCGTGTCAGATTCGCCACATGGCCTTGGAGGCCGCACGCGTCGCCGCGAACCGGTTCATCTCACGGCGAGCCGGTCAGCAGTACCACTTGCGGATCCAGGTCTTCCCCCACATCGTGCTACGGGAGAACAAGATCGCCGTGGGCGCGGGTGCTGACCGTATCTCCGATGGGATGCGTGGCGCCTTTGGGACCCCCGTGGGCACGGCAGCCCGGGTGCGGAGGGGGCAGACGGTTGTCTTCATTCGTACGATTCCCGCGCACATGGAGCGGGCGAAACGGGCGCTGAAGAAGGCGGGCTACAAGCTCCCCACGCCGACCCGCATCATCGTGGAAGCGTCGTGAGTTCTGTGAACCGGGAGGGGGCAGCCCTCGAGTTGGAGCCGGCCCTTCGGGCGATTCGTGACCGAGGCAGCAAGATCGTCGGCATCCAGTATCCAGACGGGCTTCGCCTACGCGCCCTCGACATGGCGGAGGAGATCGAGGAGAAGGCGGGGGTTACGGTCATGGTCTGCGCCCAACCGACCTTCGGCGCGTGCGACGTGCCGCAGATGCCGGTGGACCTCATCGTGCAGATCGGTCACGCTCCCATGCCGTATTTGAATCTGAAGAAAGTCGTCTTCGTGGAAGCGCCCATGGCCTTCCCGTCCCTCGACTTCTTACGGGCGGCGCTCCCCCTCTTGGGACGGCGGGTGGGGCTGCTGAGCAACGTCCAGCACCAGCCGCGGCTGCCGGAAATCGCCGCCTACCTGACGGCACACGGCAAGGCGGTGGAGGTGGGGGGCGCGGATGGGCGAACCGCCTACGCCGGACAGCTCCTAGGCTGCGACGTGCATCCCGCACGGGACCTGGAAGGGCGGGTGGATACCTTCCTCTACGTGGGCACAGGAGACTTCCACCCGCTCGGCGTGGCCCTCTCCACGGACACCCCGGTGATCGTGGCCGATCCGTTCACGGAAGACGTACGGGACCTGGCGGAGCTGAAGGACCGGGTCCTTCGCGTCCGACACGCCGCCATCGTGCTGGCCCAGGAAGCGGACACCTTTGGAATCATTGTCTCTCGGAAGGTGGGCCAATACCGCATGGCCCTCGCGCGGAAGACCAAGGAGCTCCTCGCCTCACAGGGACGCAAGGGCCACCTCCTCCTGATGGACACCGTGAGCCCTGAACTCTTGCAGGGGTACAAGGTGGACGCCTTCGTCAACACCGCCTGTCCCCGCATCGCCATCGACGACGCGGCGCGATACGAGAAGCCCATGCTGACCTTTCCCGAGCTGGAGGTGGCCCTCGGGCTCCGGGCCTGGGATCCGTATCCCCTCGACGAAATCACCGCCCATCAGAAGCTCGGAGAGTCGTAGGCCATCTTTAAGCGCGAAGGATTGGATTCACGGGGGCCCATGGAGTCTGCCGTCGTCCTCCTGAGCGGGGGCCTCGACTCGAGCACGACCTTAGCCATTGCGAAGGACCAGGGGTTCGCGGGCCACGCGTTGACCTTTGCGTACGGCCAGCGCCACGCGCGTGAGGTGGAGGCAGCACGCGCCATCGCGACCCAGCTCGGAGCCCGAGAGCATAAGATTGTGAAGATCGATCTTCGCACGTTCGGGGGCTCCGCGCTCACGGATCCAGACGTGGAGGTTCCCCTCGCGCGCGCACCGGATCAGATGTCCGCGGGCATCCCCCCCACCTACGTGCCCGCACGAAACACGATCCTGTTGAGCTACGCCCTCGCATGGTCCGAAGTCCTGGGCGCCCGGGCCATCTTCATCGGGGCCCACGTTTACGACGCCCCCGGCTATCCCGATTGCCGGCCGGAGTACTACCAGGCTTTCGAGCAGGTCGCCCGTTTGGGGACCAAACGGGGAGTGGAGGGGGACTCGGTCGCGATACACCACCCGCTGATTGAACTGACCAAGGCGGAAATCGTCGAGACGGCCTTCAAGTTGGGGGTTCCGCTGGAACTCACCTGGAGTTGCTACCTGGGAGAGGCGGAGGCTTGCGGCCTCTGCGACGCCTGCCAACTGCGATTGAAGGGCTTCCAAGAGGCGGGATTCCCGGATCCCCTTCCCTATCGGACCTACCCTGGGTGGTACCGCGAACGCACGCCCAGGCGCCCTTGAAACTATATCTGAGGTCCCGCATGTAATCCGTTCGCAAGGGGCGGGTCCGAATCGAAATCGTGGAGATGTTCTACTCCATCCAAGGCGAAGGGCTCCACATGGGGAAGCCCACATTCTTCATCCGGACGGCGGTCTGCAACCTCCGGTGCTCCTGGTGTGATACGAAGTATTCATGGGAGCGCGGGGAAGAGATGAGCGTCGAGGAGGTCTTGCATGAGGTCAAGAAGCAACCAACGCAGAACATCTGCGTCACCGGAGGGGAGCCCCTGATTTGGCCTGACGTGAAGGACCTGCTCGCGGCTCTCGTCGAGCGGGATTGCAATGTCGTGGTGGAGACGGGAGGCGGCATGTCCATCGCGGATCTCCCCCGGGACGACGCCGTCTGCATCAGCCTCGACATCAAGTGTCCCTCCTCCCACATGGAACAGCATATGGAGTTCGACAACCTGGGCCACCTTCGGCCCAACGACCAACTGAAGTTCGTCATCGCCAACGAAGAGGACTACCGGTACGCGAAGGCGGTGCTGCGAGACCAGCCGCCCCGGTGTCAGGTGGTGTTCCAGCCCGAGGGCGGCCGGGACCTGCTCCCCTTGGTCGAGTGGGCGATGCGGGACGGGTTGGCTGTGCGGGTGCTGCCCCAGCTCCATAAGCTCATCTGGCCCGACCGGCCCCGAGGGGCCTGAACGCGCGGCGAGCCCGCGAAGGTTGATGTCCCGACCTGGAGTGAAACGTCGCGTGCGGTATGAGGTGTTCGAACACACCGCCGATGCGGGCATCACGGCGTACGGGGAGAGCACGCACGAAATCTTCGAGAACGCGGCCTACGGCATGTTCGACCTCATGACCGAGGTCCGCCGCGTGCGCCCGGTGGGGGAGGTACGCGTGGAGGTGGAAGCACACGACCTGGGGTCGCTGCTTGTGGACTGGCTGAGCGAGCTCCTCTACATCCACGAGGTCGAGGACGTCTTCCTCGTCGAGTTTGATGTGGAGTTGGAGGGATTCCGGCTCACGGCGAGGGCCAGGGGCGAGGAGGTGGACCCGGGGCGGCACCGTCTTCAGGCTCAGGTCAAGGCAGTGACCTACCACATGCTGGAGGTGAACCCGGAGGAGGGATATGCCATTGTCGTCTTCGATATCTAGGCGACGGCCCCGCCAGGCCGAGAACCCATGAAGGCGACCGCAACGGCCCACCCCATCCAGGGACTGATCAAGTACCACGGTCTCTTGGACCCCGTCCTCCGGCTCCCGTTCCATGACTCCATCTCGGTGTGCACGGCCCCCCTCCTCACGCGAACCACCGTCGAGTTCGGCGACTACGAAGCCGATTCGCTGACCGTGGACGACACCCCCTCCACCGCCCGGGGGCTCGAGCGGGGGATCTCGGTCTTGGACGCGGTCCGAACCCGGGCCAATATCGAGGACCACGCGCGGGTCGTGTCCACCAACAGCTTTCCTGCCGGCGTCGGGTTGGGCGCCTCGGCATCGGGGTTCGCGGCCCTGGCCGTGGCTGCCTCAGAGGCCGCCGGGTTGGATCTAACGCCCCCGCAGCTCTCCGTCCTGGCGCGGCGGGGGGCGGGCTCGGCGACGCGCGCCGTGACGGGAGCCTTCTCCAAGTGGCGAACGGGTTCGACTGACTTGGAATCGTATGCGGAGCAACTCGCCTCGGAGGATTTCCAGATGGGCATTCTTGTCGCCCTCGTTCCCGCCTACCGAGACACGGAGGCCGCCCATCGAGAAGTCGTGAACTCCCCGTTCTTCACAGCCCGTCTGGCCGAGGTGCCCCGCATGCTGGCGGAGATGGAGCTCGCCATCGGCAACGAGGAGGTGGGGCGGATTGGCGAGCTCGCGGAACGGGACACCCTGCTGCTTCACGGCATCACCATGACCGGTCCGAAGGAAATGGTCCTCTGGACCCCCGAGACCTTGAGCGTCATCATGGCGGTCCGCCGGATGCGCGAGGAGGAGATTCCCGCCTTCTTCTCCATCGACACCGGGGCGACCGTCTACGTGAATACCTTCCCTGAGGACGTCGACGAGGTCGAGGGGCGCGTCCAGGAGCTGGGGATTGAGACCCTCCGCTGCCGCGTCGGGGGAGGCGCAGAGACGGTGGATAACCACCTCTTCTGACAGGGGAGGCGGCGTTAGGGCCGGGAAACCGACTCCTAACCCGGGAGAGCGTGCCCCTCTGGTCCGAGGCGCTGATGCAGGGCTTTCGACTGCTGTCTCGGCTGCGCGACCATCACGCTCCTCGCGTCCAGTGCCTTCTTCCTCCTGGGATGGGGGTTCGCGGACCACCTCCTCTTTCCTGACCTCTACCGTGTCCCGAGGCCCGGCTCGTGGCGTTCATACTGTATCTCGATACAAGCCCCCGGCCGGTGGAAGCCCTCCCGGTCTCGACGCCCGACTCCGAGACGGTCCAGGACGCCGTTCCTGCGTAGAACAAGGCGTTTAAGCGGCTGCCAGTTAGGCGCCTCGTGAAGATCGTGCTCCTGGGCCCCCCCGGGGTCGGGAAGGGGACGCAGGCACACCGGCTCTCCGAGGCCCTCGGGGTGCCACGCATCATCACGGGGGATATGCTCCGGGAGCACGTGGCGTCGGACACCCCTCTCGGACGCGTGGCCCAGGGGTACATGGAACGAGGCGAGTTGGTGCCTGATGGGCTCATCATTGCCATGATTCAGGAGCGGCTGCAGAAGGAGGATGCGCGCCAGGGCTTCGTCCTCGACGGCTTTCCGAGGACGGTCACCCAAGCCGAGGCCTTCGAGGCTTTGGTGACACCCGATGTCGTCATCGCCTTGGAGACCACCGAGGAGAAACTAATCGATCGCCTGAGCGGAAGACGTGTCTGTCGGCAATGCCAGGCCATCTATCACGTCGTTCATGATCCACCGGAGCGGGAGGGAATCTGCGATCGATGTGGGGGCGAGCTGTATCATCGCGTGGACGATACGAAAGAGGTGATTCGCGAGCGGCTCCGCGCGTATCAACAAGAGACAAGGCCCCTCGTCGATCGGTATGAGGGCCAGGGGCGGCTGGTGCGGGTACACAGCGAAGGGGGCATCGAGGCCGTGACACAGGAACTGCAGGCCGTCCTGAAGGACCGCGGTCTGGCCTAGCGGGAGCACCGCCGGATTCTTATGAACCTCTCGCGTTGAAGGACCGGGGCCGATGGGGTAGCTTGGACATCCCAAGGGCCTGCGGAGCCCTAAACCCGGGTTCAAATCCCGGTCGGCCCGTCTCCAGAAACCTTGCGGGGGCCAGGAATTAGTTTCTCGCGACCGCGAGGAGCCGACTCTCGTCTGCAGAGAGCGGCTTCAGATTCCAGCCTCCAAACAGGTTCACATCCGACCACCCAGCCTCGTGGAGAACCCGGGCCAGCTCATGGGGTGCGTACACTCGCTGGGAGATATCCACCGTCACCGGGTCCCGCAGGTCGTCCCCCTCCTTCCGATAGAATGTCCATTGGCTCTCGATCCGAGACCGAGTCAAGTCCAAGGTGCGCCGCTCGCGGTAGGCGACCGTCTCGTACTCCTCAAAGCTGGTGGGCTCAAAGTGCCGGACCACGAAGTCCCGGTTGATTACGTCGAGGATGAGGACACCGCCTTCGGCAGCCAGATCGCGGAACTGGCGCAGGATGGCGAGGTC
>JAZFPV010000130.1:0-3708 GCA_036444795.1 Thermoplasmata archaeon | reverse complement strand
CGCAGGAATTCCAAGACCTCTCTCTCGAACGGTCCCACCTGGAGATCGAGAGGAATGTCCCGAAGGTCGCCCCTCCCTGTCCGGAGATGGGCCAAGATCTGCTCCAGGTAGGGATGGGAGGGTTCTGCCTCAGGGGACGGCTCGCGGGCGAGTTTGACCCGCTGCACCCGGCTGCCCAGGATCTCGAGCTGAATGTACAGGCCCAGTTCCCCGCTGAACCGCGAGTATAGGGAGAGGGCCTCTCCCGCCCCCGCAACCGCTCCCTCCGATTCCGCAGCTCGAATCCGTACGAAAGGAAGCATGGCGCGGATGACGTGCCGTTCCGCCTTGTGGAGGTGCTCCTGGAAGGTACTCCGGGCCGCCCCCTGGGCCTGACTCACATCCTCCATGGTGACCCGCCGCGGGAAGTCGTAGTAGCCGGCGTCAAAGACGGCCACAAGGGCCTTCGCTTGCTTCTGTGTAAGGCTCGAGAGGAAGAGGGGGGAACGCAGGGCGTCGCGGGCCCCGCCTTCCGCGAGGACACGCTTCGAGAGGAGACGGGCGTCGGGGAAGAGGGCTTCCACGTCGCGGAGGTCGGCGGCCTTGCTCACGAGGAGCGTCACCTGAGCTTCTCCCCGTACCCATCGAATCGGCGGCACCACGTGGGCGTCGTGGGCTGCAAGCAAGCGGATCACCTCCTCTTCCGCCTCCCCTCCTTCCAGGACGAAGGTCATGCGACCCTTTGTTCGGACGGAGCGGATTAAGGAGCCCTTCGTCTGGAGGGCGTTCACCGCCTCATCCAGATCGACCTCCGCGCCAAAGGCCTGCAGTACAAGGTGGGGACCCACGGGATACGCGTCTACGGTCAGGTCCTCACGCCGTGCCGTGAGGGCTTGCAGGGGGCTAGGCGCGGTCGTGGCGAGAACGACCTTATTGCGGAGAGGCGGTTTCGCTTGCGAGGACAGGCGTGTCAAGAAGAGCTGCCGTGATCTCGCCAGGGGGGGTGTCCATGCAGGGGGAAGGCCTCCGCGTGTATTGGTCCTTGACCCGGCTATCGCCGGGTCGCCGCCTCGCTTAGGAGGGAGGCCCCCTGGGCTCGTAGGGTAGCGGCCTATCTCGTCTGAAATCGTCCAGAGCCAATAAGCCACTTCACGACCCTCGCCCGGTAACCACTTGTAACATTGGGGGACTGCCCCGACCACCGAGGATGCGGTGACGGACACCATCGAGTACGATCGCATCGTGGACCTGAGTCAGGAGATCAACCCCGACCTCCAGGTGTTCCCTGGCTATCCAAGGCCCACCTTCGTCCCATGGACGCGGCGTGAGGTCCACGGCTTCTTGTCCGAGGCTCTCTTCCTCGTCACTCACACAGGAACCCACGTGGATGCGCAATGGCACTACCGGCCTGAGGGGAAGAAACTCAACGAGCTGGCAGTGGACCGATTCGTTCGCCCCGCCCACGTACTCGATCTGCAGTGCTCGAGAAACCGTGACCGCATCACGGCCGATCGATTGGAACGGGCTGTCCGCGACGATGGCGTGACCATCCAACACGAAGATGCCATCCTGTTGCGCACGGGATGGGAAGCGAAACGGGGCACGGAGGCTTTTATGCATGAATATCCGGGACTCACGAAAGAGGGCGCCGAGTGGCTGGTGCGCGAGGGGGTAGGCCTCGTTGGCATCGACACGGCCAGCATCGACCTTCCTGACTCGTCGGACTTTCCCGCCCACCACACGCTCTTGGCAGCGGATATCCCCATTCTCGAAAACCTGACTGACTTAGGTGTGCTCGTTCGGGCACGCTTCACCCTCATCGCGCTCCCGCTCCCACTGCACGGTGCGACAGGGTCGCCGATTCGTGCGGTCGCCCTCGTGAAGGACTGATATAGCAATCGAGACAACGACCCCTAGCGTCCGTCAGTTCATCCTCGACGCATTCCACAATCGGGTGCTGGCTCGACTCTAACGGACATGGACGAGGTTCTTCGCCCTTACCTACCTCGTCGGGCTGGGAGGCCAGACCTACCTTCGTATAGGTATCCCACTTGCTCGCCAACTCTGCCTCGTGCGACCGAAGCTGCGACGGGTCAGGGGAGTTCATGTCGCCTCAGCGGAGAGGGAAAGTTAGGCTCGGCATCCGGGCATCCCAGACAGCACGGCAAAGACTCGAAACCGGTTCGTTCTGCTCAAGAGACATTCCGTATGCAACGTCTCTCTGACTGAGTCCAGAACCCAGAGAGAAGGGTATGTGTATTCAGCGGAGCCATTTCATAGCGTGGCAATGGACCGCGAGGAGGTCAGGAGACCCGTCGATGAGTTCCTTGAGGAGCTCGACGATCCTGAGGTCCAGAGAAAGTTAATCTCCCTCCAAGGGGACTAGGTGGTATTCCACCCAAGCCCTTAGCTCGTCCTCGGAGTGAATTGGGATGTCGATCTGGATTGGATTGTCAGCTGTGCGGAAGACGATCCTCGTGTGCTTGACGCGGTCGAAAACCATTTTCTACGACATCCGCATGCTTAATGGGAAGCCGCGTCCCGGCGGTCCGGGCGTTTGACAAGTCCGAGAGGGCCCGCACGCCCCGGACAAGGCCGGGGAAGAGACGACGGGAGAAATGAAATGGCACCGGTCGATGTAGACCAGCAGGGATCGAAGGAGAACGTGAACGTAGAGATGAAGGGAAACGTGGACAAGTCTCCGGTCGTGCACGTAGCGACGAACATCGGATTGCGGTCGAACAGGGATTGGTGGCCGAATCAGCTGAACCTCAGGATTCTTCGACAGAACTCGCCCCTGTCCAATCCGATGGGCGAGGCCTTCAACTACGCCGAAGAGTTCAAAAAGCTCGACTTCAAAGCGCTGAAGAAAGACCTCCACGCGCTGATGACGGACAGCCAGGACTGGTGGCCTGCGGACTTCGGCCACTACGGGGGACTCTTCATCCGTATGGCGTGGCACGGGGCGGGCACCTACCGCGTCGGCGACGGCAGAGGCGGCGCCGGCACCGGCCAGCAGCGATTCGCGCCGCTCAACTCTTGGCCGGACAACACGAATCTCGACAAGGCACGCCGGCTGCTTTGGCCGATCAAGCAGAAATACGGCAGGAAGATTTCCTGGGGCGACCTGATGATCCTCGCCGGCAATGTCGCGCTCGAGTCGATGGGCTTCAAGACGTTCGGCTTCGGCGGCGGGCGCCCCGATGTCTGGGAGCCGGATGAGGTCGTGGACTGGGGCTCCGAGACGAAGTGGCTCGACAACGAACGCCACAAGAAGGACGGGACGTTGCAGGGCCCCTTAGCCGCCGACCACATGGGCCTCATCTACGTTAACCCGGAAGGCCCCGACGGCAACCCCGATCCGGTCGAGGCCGCGGCGTTCATCCGCCAGACCTTCAAGCGCATGGCCATGAACGACGAGGAAACGGTCGCCCTCATCGCCGGCGGGCACGCCTTCGGCAAGACCCATGGCGCGGGCGATAAGAAGCTCGTGGGCCCCGAGCCGGAGGCCTCGCCCATCGAGGAGACGGGCCTCGGCTGGGAGAGCAAATACGGCTCAGGCAAGGCCGGCGATGCGATCACCGGCGGCCCGGAAGTCATTTGGAGCCAAACCCCAACGAAGTGGAGCAACTCCTTCTTCGAGAACCTCTTCAAGTACGAATGGGAACTGACCAAGAGCCCAGCCGGCGCCTATCAGTTCACGGCAAAAGGCTCCGATGCCACGATCCC
>JAZFPV010000129.1:0-13104 GCA_036444795.1 Thermoplasmata archaeon | reverse complement strand
AGCTTCAACAGGGACGGTCCTAACGGTCTCTCTTCTCGGCGGCCTCGAGCTTCAACTTGGGAATCAGACCCCCGGCCGTCAGAATCTCGAGGACCCGGGTTGGGAAAGGCGATGTAGCTTTCTCCTGGCCCGAAGGCAAGCGAACGACTCCCCCGGCGAGGTCGAGTTCCAGAACCTCCCCCTCCTCCGCCGCCTCAAAGATGCCCTGGCACTCGACCACCGGGAGTCCGATGTTGATGCTGTTTCGGTAGAAAATGCGGGCAAATGACTCGGCGAGAATCGCGACGATCCCGAGGGTCTTGAGTCCAAGGGGAGCCTGCTCCCGACTCGACCCGCTCCCGAAGTTGCGTCCGGCCACAATCATGTCGCCGGGCTTCGCCTTGTTCGGAAAGTCCGGGTCGACGGTCTCCATGACGTGGTCGGCGAAGACTTGCGGGTCCGTGGTCCCCAGGTACTTCACCGCGATGATGTGATCGGTGGTGATGTTGTCTCCGAACTTCCAGACGCGGCCCCGCAGCTGCGCCTCCATCCTCACGCCTCTCGCGGATCGGTGATTTCCCCGTAGAGTGTGGAGGCCGCCACGGTCATGGCGGAAGCGAGATACACCAACGCTTCGCGACTCCCCATGCGACCGGGGTAGTTCCGGTTGCTGCTGCTGATGCACACTTCGTTGGGCGCGAGGACGCCCAGATGCCCCCCGAAACAGGGACCGCACGTGCTGTGGGCGAAGGTGGCCCCTGCGTCCATGAAGACGCCCGCAAGGCCCTCATCCACGGCCTGGCGGTGGATGCGCTGGGAGGCGGGGGAGACGAGCATGCGCATCCCGGGCGCCATTTGCTCCCCGCGCATGATTTCGGCCGCGGCCCGGAGGTCTTCGATACGAGCACTGGTGCACGAGCCTAGGAAGGCCACGTGGACCTTCGTCCCTGTTACCTCTTCCACGGGCTTCACGTTGCTGGGGCTCTCGGGGAGGGCGACCTGGGGTCCCATCCCATCCACGTCGACCTCATAGGTCTTCTCATACGCCGCGTCCTCGTCCGCCGCGATGGAGCGAAAGGGGCGACCCGCGTGGGCCAGGTAGTCCTTGGTGACCTCGTCGGCCGCCACGATCCCGGCCTTCGCCCCCATCTCCGTCGTCATGTTGCAGAGGGTGAGGCGCTCGTTCATGGGGAACCCCTCGACGGTCGGCCCCGTGAACTCCACGGCCTTGTACTGCGCCCCGTCGTCCCCCGTGAGGCTTACAGTCTTCAAGATCACGTCCTTGGCCCAGGTCCTTCGGTCGAGCGACCCCTCGATATCGACCTGAATCGTCTCGGGCACCTTGAGCCAGATCCGCCCTGTGGCCATGACGGCCGCCGTGTCCGTGGCCCCGATCCCGGCCGCGAACGCCGCTACCGCCCCCACCGTGTTCGTGTGGCTGTCAGACCCGATGACCAGGTCCCCGGGCTGTGCGTACCCCCGTTCCGCCACGAGCTGGTGGATGATGCCATGATCCCCGATGTCGTGAAAGCGCTCGATTCCCTGATCCTGGCAAAACTCACGGATCGCCTGGTGCATCTTGGCGATCTCCTCCGTGGGCGGGGGGACCCAGTGATCCAGGGTCACGACGATCTTGGTGGGGTCCCAGACGCCATCGGTGCCGATCTCCCGGAAAGGGCCCAGGGCGATCGCGAGCATCTCGTGCATGTACAGGAGGTCGATTTCCGTGTCGACCACCTGACCGGCCTCGACCGCTTCCTGACCGCTTGCGCGAGCCAGAATCTTCTGAGAAATGGTCATGCCGGCCATGGTAGAACCATCGTCTGCGGCCGTCTTAAGCGTTCCCGGCCTACGTCTCCTCAGGCGGTAGGACCCCGACCTTCTCCGCGATGGTCCAGAACTCCTCCTCGGTTACCCCTCGCAAGCGCTCCTCTCGCTCTCGATACGCCTGGATGAAGGCCGTCTGGCCCTCCTTCCCCTTGTGCTCGGCGAGGTCCTTGATGGCCGCCACCATCGTGCGGACCTCCTCGTCGGAGGCCTCCACCCCGGCCTCCTTCAGTCGATCCTCCACGGCGGCCGTTCCCGTGTGCTTCCCGAAGATGAAGACCCGTTTGTTGCCCACGACCTCCGGTTGGATCGGTTCGTAGGTCAGTGTGTTCATCAAGACCCCGTGGGTGTGGATGCCGGACTCGTGCCGGAAGGAGTTGTAGCCAACGATGGGTTTGTTCACGGCCACCGGAACGCCCGAGAGTTCCTCCACCAGCCGGGAGAGCTTGTACAGGCGCTCCGTCTTGATGCCTGTGTCGTAGCCGTAGAGGGACTCGAGGGCCATGACCGTCTCGGCGAACGGCGTGTTTCCGCTTCGTTCCCCGAGCCCGTTGATCGTGGTGTGGGGCACCTGGACCCCCTCCTCTATGGCCGCCAGGGAGTTGGCGACGCCCATCCCGAAGTCGTTGTGGATGTGGACGCTGAGGGTCACGGGCTTGAGGACCTCCTTCACGCGACGAACCCACCACCGGGTCGTCGTGGGGGTGAGAACGCCGACGGTATCGCAGAGAACCGCCCAGTCCGCCCCCGCGTCGATGGCGGCGTTGTACAGCTGCTCCACGAATCCCAGGTCCGCCCGGGCGGTGTCTTCGGTGACGAAGGCGACCTTCCTCCCGTGTTCCTTGATGTACTCGACCAGTTCCGGAGCAATGGCCAAGACCTGCTCCCGCGTCATGCGAAGTTTATACTTCAGATGGAGATCGCTGCAGGCGACGAAGATGCTCACGGCGTCGGCATCGGAGTCGAGAGCGGCGTCCACGTCCCCTTTCACCGTCCGAGCCGCGGTCATGATGGTGGCGTCCAGATCTTCCTTCGCGATCGCCCGAACCGACCGCTTCTCCTCGTCGGAGACCACCGGCATGCCCACGTCCATGATGGGAATACCGATCTCGTCCATCCACGAGGCGATCTTCACCTTCTCGTCCACCGTGAAATGGACGCCCGGCATCTGCTCCCCGTCCCGGAGGGTCTCATCCCAGAAGTCGACCCGGTCGGGCAGCCCGGGTGCCAGGCCCTCCTCCACCAGGTAGTTGTGCACAAGTTTCTCTGCCACAGAGGCTCCCTCCAGCCCTTCGGAATTCATGGAGCCGGCGCTATTAAGCGTACCCCCGCCCGGCCCCCGAGGTTACGCAGGCCGCGAAAGTTTATGCGCGCGGCGCGGGCTATTTGCGACGATGGTCGGATCACTCGAACCCATCCGCATTCGCATTCCCAGCCAGTTGCCGGTGGCGACCGTCAATGTGTACCTTCTCCAAGGGGACGAGAACGTCCTCGTCGATGCGGGACCCCACCACCCGGATTCGTGGGACTACCTAAAACGACGGCTTCGAGCCCACGGTCTGGGCGTCGAGGACATCGATCGGATCCTGATCACCCACGGGCACGTGGACCACTACGGCCAAGCCGGGGACATCGTGGAGGCGTCGGGGGCCGAGGTGTGGGTCCATGAGCTGGATCGAGATTTGATCCGGGACTTTGCCGCCCTTGTGGGCGAGCGGAACGAATACTATCAGGATATCCTCGAGGCGACGGGGCTCCCCGAAGAGACGTTGAATCTCGTGGCCGGCTTCTTCGACTACCTGAAGGGACTGGGACGCGAGACGCCGGTGGCTCACACGTTCAAAGAGGGCGACCGGATCTCCGCAGGAGGCTGGGATTTGGAGGTCCTCCACACTCCGGGTCACTCGCCGGGCTCCAGCGTTTTCCTCCACCAAAGGACCCTGTTCACGGGGGATACCATCCTGAAGCACATCACCCCAAACGCCGCTTTTGGCGGGGCAGACGGGAAGTCGTTGGGGATGGGGGACTATCTTCACTCCTTGGAACGGTTGGAGGACCTTGAGCTGAGCGCCGTGCACCCGGGACACGGGCCTCCCCTGGAGGGCCTCGATGCCTTCATCGCCAATTACCGCGCCCTCTACGGAAAACGGCGAGCCCGGGTCCTCGAACTCGTGCAGTCGGAGGAGCGAACCGCCTTCGACCTCGTTCTTTCCCTCTTCGGAACCCTCCCCATCCA
This sequence comes from Thermoplasmata archaeon, assembly GCA_036444795.1. GTDB lineage: Archaea > Thermoplasmatota > Thermoplasmata > RBG-16-68-12 > JAJISG01 > JAJISK01. Next base: position 9,062 of record JAZFPV010000129.1, on the reverse strand, counting down.
CGAGGTCTTTCTGGGCATCACAGAGGTCCTGGGACACCTGGAGATCCTGGAAAGGGAGGGGCTTGTGAGGGCGCGGGAGCGGAAGGGATTGCGGTACTATCGCCTCCTCCCGCAACCTGCCTGAGAGAGTTTAAGGCCGCGCGGGGGTATGGAGGAATGGGATGAATCGACTCCCCCGAGATGAGTATTATCTTCGCTTGGCGGTGGGCGTGGCGGGCCGGGCCACCTGCCTCCGCCGGATGATCGGGGCCGTGATGGTGAAGAACGACGTCATCGTAAGTACGGGATACAACGGAAACCCCCGTGCAATGCCCCACTGCGAGGAGATCGGCTGCATCCGGGACGAGCTGAAGATCCCGTCCGGCGAGCGGATGGAGATCTGCACCGGGGTCCACGCCGAGATGAACGCCCTCATCTTCGCCGGGAAGGAGGCCCGGGACGGCGTGCTGTACACGACCCTCGTCCCCTGCAACACCTGCGCCAAGATGATCATCAACGCGGGGGTCAATCGGGTGGTTTACGCCGAGGGGTACCCGGATCGCATGGGGCTGGTCCTGCTCGAGGAAGCGGGGATTCCGGTGGAGCGACTGCCAGTCGAGATGGAAGTGCCTCTGACCCGGGCCGCTGAGGAGACCCAGGGGATCATCGAGGCGGGGTCCACTCTCACGATCGAGGAGATGCGGGAGGCGTTGGCGGAGAAGGAGCAACTCATGGCCCAGATCGCCCAAGGGGAGAAGACCCTCAACGAGGTGGCGGCGCACATCATCGAAGAGCGGGTTTCAAGCCTGAGGAAGGCGAAGGACTAGTCCGAGCCCGCCATCTTCCGGAGCATCCGGCCAATCCAGCGTGTGCGGCCAAGAGCCTTTCCGAACTGGGCAATCTCCTCCTCCCCGATCATCATGGGTCCGCGGCCAAATCGGCCTTCCGAGTAGTAACAAAAACGCAGGGAGCGCTCGCCCTCCTCGTACTCCATGAGCTGGATCGTGGGCTCCCAATGGGAGGCCTGCACCGAAACCTCCTCGATGATCTGGCCATCACCCCAGGGCATGTGGAAAGGCCGTGGAATTTTTCGGCTCATGGCGGACCGATGCGGGGGCGGCGCATAAAGGTCGATGCTAGGCGTTCGCCTTGGAATCCGCACGCCCGGGCTTCGGCCGGAACTTGTATCCGTAACGCACCACACCCTCCTGTCGGTAGATGCGGCGAAGGACCACGTCCACCGGCATCCCGATCTCCACCTCCGCGGGGTTCACATCGGTCAACTGGGCGAGGATGCGGGGTCCTTCCTGCAGCTGGACGAGGGCCACCGCGTACGGCCCGACCAGGTCCTGCTGCTCCTGGAACTCGGTGGGCGAACTGCCCCGGGCGATGACGGTCCGGGCGTACACCTCCCCCCTCCCCGAGAGGACTTCCTGCGCGAGATCGGTGCCCCCGCACTCGAGACAGACCAGCCGAGGGGGGAAATCCAGGCGGTTGCACGCCGTGCACCGAGAAGCCGTCAGGCGATACCGGGCGGCCGCGGAGTCCAGGTAGGTTGGAAGGGAGACATAGGCGCCCTGAGAGACCTCGGCCGCAGGGTCCCGGCCCGCCAGAAACGTGCGATACCGAGCATAGGTAGCGTAGTCCAGATACGATCGGTTGGCGCTCAGGCCGCCCAGGGGGCTGCGCGTGCCGGGGAGTCGGGAAACGAGGAGGAGGGAGAGGACCACCGAGGAGCCCCCACCGTACGTGACCAACCCCAAACGGTTGCCCTTCCGCGCCCCGTGGACGACCTCCGCCAGAGCCAGCAAGGGGGAGACGCAACCTGTGTCCCCCGAGAGTCCGACAACGCCCCCTCCGATCCGTGTGGGGTCGACAAGGCCCTTCAGCGCACGAGAGGCAAAACGCCCTTCGGGCTCATGAGAGGCCACCCGGCCTGTACCCAATCCCTCGAGGCCCTCCCGGGCGGCGGTCTGGATGACCTCCCGGGCGAGTTCCGCGCCCTCGATGCCGCCCTTGCGGCCCTGCGAGTCGGACTCCCCCCGCTCATCCTGGGTATGGGTGGCCATCTCCTCAATCCGCAGGTCCCCGTCGGGCGTGAGCAAGAGCGCCGCGGCGGCGGCGCCCTGAGGATGCTCTGAAGGGTCCTCGGGCCCCCCTTGTGGGGCATCAGCCGCAACGAGCAAGGCGGCGCCTTGGTGGGACTCTACGAAGTCCACGCAGGATAGCAGCGCCTCGCCCGAGGCGTTGGTCGACCCCCTGAACTCCTCTTTCGGTCCCTCCTCCATTCCCAGTGCCACGGCCACGGTCGGAGCGAGCGGGGGGCCTCCGAAGGTCGCGGTCCCAAGGAATCCCACATGCTCGGGGCGGGGCAGCGCCCGCGCGGCCTCCACCGCGAGCGTCACCTCGTCCTCGTCGTAGCTGGCTACCGTCTTCTCCTGGATCCCGGGAGCTCGGGACGCCTCCCACATGTCGGCGTACGACTTCGCTCGGATGCTGTGGGCAGGGAAGTGAAAGGCCAGGGAGGCGATGCCGGCCATGGGATCACCGCGAGAACAGATGGACCGCGATGGTGGCTCCGGAGCCTCCCACGTTGTGCGTGAGGGCGAGCTCCGCATCCGGAACCTGGCGATTCGGCTCGACCTCGCCCCGCAACTGCTGGAAGACCTCCACCACCTGTCCTGCGCCGGTGGCGCCCAGAGGGTGTCCCTTGGCCTTCAGTCCCCCGCTCGCGTTCACCACGACGTCCCCTCCTAGGTCGGTCCGGCCCTCCAGGGTCCACGTTCCCCCCTCCCCCTTCGGGGCGAACCCCAAGTCCTCCAGGGCCATGATCTCTGCGATGGTGAACGCGTCGTGCACCTCGGCCAGATCCACGTCCTTGGGGGTGACCGAAGCCTGCCGGAAGGCCTCCCGCCCGGCCCGAACGGTGCCTTCGACTCGGGTGATCTCGCCTCGATCGTGGAGGGCCAGGAAGTCACTGGCGGCGGCCGCCGCCCGCATATACACCGGCGTATCGGTGAACTGTCTCGCATCCTCGCCGCGGGCCACAAGGAGGGCGGTGGCCCCGTCCGAGACGGGGCATGAATCGTACAGGGTAAGAGGGTCGGCCACAACCGGCGCGCGGAGGACGTCCTCCTCCGTGATGACCTTCTGGAAGTGGGCCTTGGGGTTGTGGCTCGCGTTACGGTGGTTCTTCACGGCCACGCGGGCGAGGGCTTCCCGCTTCGTCCCGTACTCGTACATATGCCGGGAGGCCATCAGGGCGTACAACCCGGCGAAGGTGGAACCGGCCAGGCGCTCCCACTCCGTGTCCCCACTCACACCGAGCCAATAGCGCCGGCGGTCGGAGGGCAGGTCCGTCATCTTCTCTACGCCCGCCACGAGGGCGAGATCGACCGCGCCGCTGCGAACGGCCATCCAGGCGTCGCGCAGGGCGTAGGAGCTGGAGGCACACGCATTCTCCACCTTGCGCGTGGGGATGTGCGTGAGTCCGACTTGCTCCGTCATCAGGGCGGACAGGTTGCCCAGCTGGCCGCCTCCGAAAGACATGCTCCCCACCCAGGCCTCCTGGATGTCCTTCGGATCCACGCCGCTGTCGACGCTGGCGAGGCACTCCCGGAAGGCCTCGACGAACAAGGCCTTGAGCCCGGCCTGGCGGACGCCGAAGCGACCCTGTCCTGCCCCAACGATCGCGACCTCGTCGCCCACGAGAAGCCTCATGCTCCCGTTTCTCTTCAAGCCTTCAGTCTCGGGCCCGCACGGCGGGGGAGGCTCACGCGAACAGCCGAAGGGCCGTCCTTTCCGCGATGTTCCGCTTCGCCTCCTCGGAAAGGGGGAGCGCCAAGACGTCGTCGAGGTTCTTGCGAATCCCCGGAACCTGGGGGCCGGGCCAATCGGAGCCGAAGAGGGTCTTGTGGGCCACGGCCTCGAGTCGCGGGAAGTAGTCGAGGAGGCGTTTGGGGGGAATGCTGGAGATGTCCAAGTAGATGTTGGGGTGGCGCCGCAGAAGGAAGAACGCCTCCTCGGTCCAGAACGGGCGACCCCCATGGGCCATGATGATCTTGAGCTTCGGGAAGTCAACGGCCACGTCATCCAGGGCGAGAGGATCGCCGAGGCGGGAACGAGCGCCTGGGAAGATGGAAGTCCCGGTGTGGATCATGACGGGCACCCCCTGTTCTTCCGCCATGGTGTACACGATCTCCAGTCCCTTCACGTCGCCCCGATAGCCGTCCGCGGCAAACATCTGGTGGGGTGGGTGGAGCTTGATGCCTCGGACCTCGTAGGTGGAGAGGAGCTCCTCCATGGCGTCGCGAACGTCCTCGCGGCGCGGGTCCAACCCGCCGAAGGGAAGGAGGCGGTCCGGGTAGTCCCTGGCGTAGTTCACCGAGAAGGCGTTGACCTCTTCCGTGAAGCCCAGGACCTCCTCGGCGACGTAGTTGATGAGACAGGCGCGCCACACCTTCGCCTCATCCAGGACCTGAATGAAGACCGCGGGGTCGTCCCGCAACCGGCGCAGGAACCCGACGTCCTCCCGCCCGAGATTCTTGAACAGCTCGAAGGCTTCGGGCTTCACGAGCTCGAAGGGCTGAATGTGAACATGGACGTCGGTGACCCTCCACTCGCGCACGCCCCGCCGAGGTCCGATGCCTTGATGAACCTTCGCGGCGGCGGGGGATTTCACTCGGCGGGCTTGCTGGCGAAGAACTCGACGAAGATGCCGTCCGGGTCTTTCACGTAGGCCCAAATGGAGGTCTTGCTCTCCATGGGCCCGAGGGCAAGAGGGTAGCCCTTGTCCTCGAGATACTTCCGGGCTGCTTCGAAGTCCTCCACATAGAAGGCCAGGTGATCGAGCTCCTCCCCCTCCCGGTACGGCCCGGCCACCGGGCTGTCGTCGGCGTACCAGTTGATCTCAATCGAGTGGCCCTTGGCATCGCTGCCCACGTTCGCGAGTTCCCCCTTGTTCCAAGAGATTTTGGAGCGGTCGAAAAGCTCCAGACCCAGCACGTCGGTGTAGAACGCAATGGATCGGTCGAGGTCGCGCGCCCGGATGCCGGTATAAGCGAGCTTGAACTTCATGAGGATCCTGGGTTCGCGAGGAGACGTTCCTAGATAGGCCTTCCCCCGTCGTGTGACGGGCCTTCGGGCTGAAACCTTAATCCCATTCGAAGCTTAGCGGAATCGAATGGCTTACTGGCTGTGCAAGATGTGTCACGAGAAGTGTCCCACCTGGTCGGGGGCACGGGGCCATCTCTACAAGGAGCACAACGAAGAGACGATGCGCCTCCTCGGCCAGAGCATGATTCCGGAGATGATGCTCCTGGAGAAGCACCTCGAGGAGGGTTAGGGCTAGCGGCCCACAAACGAGGGCTTCCGCTTCTCGAGGAACGCCTTCACCCCTTCCGCCTTATCCTCGGTGGAAAAGAGGAGGGCGAACAGGGCACTCTCGTACTCCAGGCCCGCCTTCAACCCCATGTTCGAAGCGGCCCGGATGGCCTCCTTCGCGAATCGTAAGGCGACGGGGCTCTTCTCCGCGATCTTCAGGGCCAGCTCACGGGTCCGCTCCTCCACCTCTTCGTCGGGATAGGCCTCCTCCACCAGCCCGATGGCCTTCGCCTCCACGCCGGAGATGGGCTCCCCCGCGAGGACCATCTGCATGGCCTTCCCCTCCCCCACCAGGCGAGGAAGGCGCTGACTTCCCCCGCCGCCCGGGATGAGGCCCAGGTTAATCTCGGGCTGGCCGATCCTTGCCGTGGTGGATGCGATGCGCAAATCACACCCCAAGATGAGCTCGCAGCCCCCGCCCAGGCAGTAGCCACGAATCATGGCGATGACCGGCTTGGGGAAGGAGGGAATGGCCTCATAGAACGCCTGCTCCCGCCGGTCTTCCCATTGGTCCATGGGCCGGACGTCGTCGAACTCCTTGATGTCCGCCCCGGCGACGAAGGCCTTCTCCGATCCCCGTACGATGACGACGCGAACGCCCTCGTCCGACTCCAGTTCCGCCAGGGCCGCGAGGACCTCCTCCTTGGTCTTCCGGTTCATCGCGTTGAGGACCTCGGGTCGGTTGAACGTGATGAAGCCCAGGGGCTCCTCCCGCTCGACCAGGATGTTCTCGTACATCGGGGAGGCGATGTCGAGGCCGTGTAAGAGGTTTGCCGCATCGGGGTCGCTAGGCGGACGCTTCCGCCGACCGGAAGCGGAACCACACACGGCCGTCGGGCAGGTGATCGACGGCCACACGCACGGGCTGCCCGATCCGGAGCGACTCTTCGTCCCCGTCAATTCGAGCAAGAATCTGGAGGTCCGCCCCCTTGAGTGTCACGATTCCGATCACGAAAGGCAAGTCGTCCTCCATTCCCGTCGGGGCACCGAGGCGAACGGAGGTGAAGGCGAAAATTTCGCCCTCCTGGGGCAGGTCAATCCACTCCATCTCGTCCGCATTGCAATGCGGACACACCACGCGGGGTTGCCAGAGGACCTCCCCGCAGGCCACGCAGCGGGCTGACGACGACCCTCTCGCAAATGGTCGAAAAAGGGGTAGATGCGGGTATGCTCCTCCCCTTGCAGGGGGTAGAAATCCAGGAGGTAAGGCACCCTGCGTTCCGCCTTGACCAGACCCATCCCCTCCCTCAGGACGCCCGGTGGAGGACGAGGGCGGCGTGGTTGTTCGCATTCCCGCTTAGGTTGTGGCACAGGGCCCACTCGCCGCCTACATATCGTTCCGGGGGCACCTCCGCCCGGAACTGCCGCGTCACCTCCACGACCTGGGCTACGCCCGTGGCTCCCAGGGGGTGTCCGCAGCCCAGAAGGCCGCCTCGCGTATTCGTCGGCAGCTGGCCCCCGATGTCGGATTGACCCTCCTCAATGAAGCGCCCGCCTTGGCCCTTCTCCGCGAGCCCCAATTCTTCGTACTCGATGATCTCCGAGATCGTGAAGCAATCGTGGACCTCGGCCAAATCCATGTCCCCGATGGTCACGCCGGCCATGTCGAGGGCGTCCCCGACGGCGCGCCGCATCTGAGGCCACTCGGTGAGGCTCGGGAGGTTCACGGTCAGGTTGCCCGTGGCCGCTTGCCCCACCCCTTCGATGACGACCGGGGTGTCCGTGAACTCGCGGGCCCGATCCTCCGCCACCAGGAGAACGGCCGCGGCCCCGTCGGTGATGCCAGAACAGTCGAGAAGCCGCAGGGGGGTCGAGACCATGGGCGCGTTCAGGACCCGGTCCAGGGAGACCTCCTTCGGGAAATGGGCGTACGGGTTCGTCGCGGAAAACCGGTGGTTTTTCACGGAGACCAGGCCCATCTGTTCCGCGGTGGTCCCGTACTCGTGCATGTGTCGCTGCGCGACCATGGCGAAGTACGGCGGCGCGGTCAACCCCGCCACCCCCTCCCATTCCCGGTCTAACACGGCGGCCATGCTGGCCTGGGTCTCCGCCATGTCCGGGCGATTCATCTTCTCGACCCCCAAGACGGCGGCGATGTCACTCAGGCCGGTGGCGATGGCCATGTAGGCCATCTTGATCGCAGCCTGGCCCGACACACAGGCGAGTTCCGTCCGGACCAACATGCGGGTGGGTTGGATGCCGAGCTGCTCCGCCACCATGGGCGCGACGTAGCTTTGGAAGGCGAGTCGGTCCGAGAGCCCGCTCCCGACGAAGAGGCTGTCCACGTCCCCCTTCGGGAGGTTGTCCACGTCGTCGAAGAGGTCCTTGCCCGCCTCCTGGGCGAGCTCCTTGAAGGTGGCTTTTCGGACGCCCCAATGGGTGAGGCCAGTCCCGACGACGGCGACCTTGCGCACGGTACGGATTCAAGGATGGGGATGTTACTTAACCGCGACGCCTGGCCCAGCGAGTCTTAAGTCGGGGGTGGCGTACCGGGCCCATGGTTACGCTCGGGGTCCAAATCGAGCCTCAGTTCGGGTACACCTACGAGGAGGTCCTGGACACGGGCCGGGCCTGTGAGGAGCTCGGGTTTACCACGCTCCACGTCAGCGATCACTTCATGCTCAACGCGGACGCGGTCGACACAGACTGCCTGGAGTGCTGGACCCTGCTGTCCGCCTTAGCACGGGACCTATCGAAAGTCCGTCTCGGTCCCCTCGTCACCTCCAACTCCTATCGAAATCCCAGCCTGCTGGCGAAAATCGCGGCTTCCCTCGACGTCATCTCGAACGGCCGCCTGGAGTTCGGCCTGGGCACAGGATGGAAGGAGGTGGAATACCGAGCGTACGGCTACCCTTTCCCCTCACCCCGGGAACGCGTCGACCGGATGGGGGAGGCGCTTGAGATTCTACGGCGGATGTGGACCGAGGAGAAGGCGAGCTTCGCCGGGCAATACTACACGATCGAGGAAGCCGTCTGCGCGCCGAAGCCCGTGCAGGCGGGCGGACCCCCCATCTGGGTGGGCGCCCAGGGAGATCGGGCCCTCCGGGTTGCCGTCCGTCTGGCCGACGGGGTCAACGTGGCCGGTCTGCCCTCGCTGGAGGAGTTCCAGGAGCGGATGGACGCGCTCCGGCGGATCGCGGAAGAGGAGGGTAGGGACTTTGCTCAGTTTGGAAGAAGCCACTTCATGTGGTCTCTGATCGCCGACGAGTCGCAAATCGATGACATGGTCGCGAGCTTCGCCCAGACCCTGGGCGCCCCAGAGGACCGCATTCGGGCGGTCGGAGGGCGCGGCTACCTAGGGGTTCCCGAAGGGGCGGTTGCGAGGTTCAGCGCGTTCATCGAGGCCGGAGCTCAGCACCTCGTCCTCGCCTTCGCGAAGGGATGGGAAAGGAGATCCATGGAGCTCATCCACGACGAGGTGATGGGTCAGCTGCCGTAGGAACTAATGACCCTCAAAGACCGGCTTCCGCTTCTCCACCCAGGCCGTGAGGCCCTCATGCGCGTCCCGGGTGGCGAAGAGGCGGTTCTGCAATTCCCTCTCCAACGCGAGGCCCTGCTTTAGGGGGACCTCCAGGCCTTCCACCACGGACCGTTTGATGAGACCCACGGCACGGCTCGGCCCGTTGGCCAGCCCCGAGGCGTACTCCATTGTCTTGTCCCAGAGTTCGTCGGGCGGGTACACGTAGTTGACGAGGCCAATC
>JAZFPV010000128.1:0-2301 GCA_036444795.1 Thermoplasmata archaeon | reverse complement strand
GATGCGGTCATCGGAGCCTCGAGGTAGCTGGAGTCACCTTGGAGCCAGGAGCTGGGGCTGGGGCGATCATAGCCTTCGTCATCACCGCCATCATCGTCAGCGCGGTCATGATCGCCGCGATTGTTGTCGTAAGCCGATAGGGCGGCCGGGGGTAAGAGTGGGCTGGCAGGGCACCAACGGGTAGGCTTAGGTCCACCTCTGAAGCGTCTCCTGGCCCTCCTCGATCTTCTTCAGGCCCGCGAGGCGCACCCCGATCAGCCGAACCTTCTTTGGATAACTTCGGAACTCCTCAAAGTGCTCCCTTGCCACGGTTTCGATGGTCCGTCGGTCGTTGGTGTAGGAACTGAGAGTCTTGTCTCTTGTCATGGTCTCGAAGTCTTCGAAGCGAATCTTGATGCTGACCGTGCGGAAGAAAAAGCCGTCGTCCCGCACACGCCAGTACACGTCGTCGACGAGCGGTGGCAGCTTGGCCAGAATCCGCTCCCAGTCATCCAGGTTTTCGGAGAAGGTGTGTTCCGTGCTGAACGACTTGGGATCCCCCCGCCCCTCCACCGGCGCCTCCTCCTCCCCCCGGGCGATCGCCCAGAGCCAGACACCCCCTTTCCCGAAGGCCGTCGTGATGTCGTGGGGAGGTGTGTCCGCGAGCTCGCCGACGGTCTCGATGCCCATCCGCTTGAGCGCGGCCTTCGTCTTGGTGCCCACGCCGGGGATATCCGACACGGGCAAGGGGCGGAGGAACCCCTGCACGGCCCGGGGGCTAACCACGGTGAGGCCGTCGGGCTTTTCTTTGTCCGAAGCAATCTTTGCGATGGACTTGTTGGGGGCAACCCCCACCGAGGCCGTGAGACCCGTTCGCTCCTGCACCGCACGCTTGATCTCGGTTGCAAAGGGGCGGGCCTTTCGGAAGTCCTTCACCCGGTTCGTTACATCGAGGAAGGCCTCATCGATGCTCACCTGCTCGAAACGGTCTGCGAACTCTTCGAGCACCCGCATGACCTCGTCGGAGATGCGGCCGTAGTAGGAGAAATCAGGACGCAGGTAGACCGCGTCGGGGGCCTTGCGGTAGGCGGTGGTGATGGGGAGCGCGGAATGGACCCCTATCTCCCGGGCTTCATAGGAGGCCGCGGCGACCACGCCCCGTCCTTTTCCCCCCTTGGGGTCGGCCCCAATGATGACCGCTTTCCCCACGAGGGAGGAATCCCGCAGCCGTTCGGCCGACACGTAGAAGGCGTCCATGTCGACATGCATGATGACCCGGGCCATCCCTCGGAGAATGGAGGGCTGCGAATATGAAGACTCCCTCGCCTCAGAATTCGGCCAAGGTCTTTTGGCCCGATTGAGGAAATTCGCGTTCGATGAGTCCCACGAGACGATGGAACTCGTTGACGGAACCGGGACCGAAGCCGGCGAAGTGGTTGTTGAAGAAGACGTAGGCCTGGCGGACGTTCTGGAGGGAGTCCTGGATTCGCTGGCCCCATCGACCCATGTCCTCCGTCCGGTCCTTCTGCAGCTCCCCCAGCCTCTTCAGGGAACGGTCCCCAATCAGACGGAGGTAAATCATGTCCGAGGTGACCGTGGGCGGCGAATCCAGGTACTGGGTGGTGGACCAGGCCTGGGTCGCCTTGTGGCTCGCAAGGAGGTCGTAGACATCCTCCTGGAACCAGGACTTGTGGCGAAACTCGAGTGCGTGAGGGACGTCGGTGCGGATTAGGCTCAGAAACTCCTCCAACGCACGCAGATCTTTCTCGACCTTGAAGGAGGGCGGGAACTGGACCACGAACGCACGAAGCTTGGAGCCCAGCTCGTCGAAGGCGGTGTAGAACTGATCGAGAGGCCGCTCGACGTCGCGAAGTTTCAGTTCATGCGTGATGCGTCGGGGGAACTTGGCCGTGAACGCAAACTCCTCCGGGGTCGTCCGTTTCCAACCCGCGACCATGGACCGTGGGGGAATCCGATAAAAGCTGGAATCCACCTCAACGACGTCGAAGACAGAGCTGTAGAGGCGGAGGTAATCGCGTGGGGGCGTCCCGGGCGGATAGAAGGTCCCTGCCCAAAAGTCATAGGACCATCCACTCGTTCCCACCAGCAGACGCGTGGGAAGGGCGGCCTCCGCTTTCTTGGGCGCCTCACTCGTCACGCTGGCGTTCTCCCAGAACCCGGCGATCGCTTCGACGGTTTTCTGTCTTAAATATGTTGGCGGACCATCGGATTCACCGTACAAGGAGCTCGTTGCGGATGTCGGAGGTCCAACTCCCGGATGAAAAGCGGCTTCCCCAGCAGCGGATAAGCGCGATCCGCGTG
>JAZFPV010000127.1:0-2583 GCA_036444795.1 Thermoplasmata archaeon | reverse complement strand
AGGCCACAAACCTCTTCGCAGACTTCTGACAACTTCTTGAGAGAAAGTTCAGAGATCTGCCGATGCGGGGCCGGCCTTCCTCTCCTGCTTCCTGGGACAGTAGTCGTGGCAGATGTCACACCAGATGCCCTCTGGGCGCCGCCTGTGCCAATACCAGAGATGGGAGCATCGTTCGCACAGATCCCAGGGTTTCCGGGCCACATCAATTCCAGAGTTAAGACGTCCGTACTTCACCGCCACTGATTGTTGTCCGCGGCCTTAGCCGACTACGGATGATACCTCGCCAAGATCCAGGTTTCTCCTAGGGAGTGGCGTGGCAACCAACGGCGTCCTTGTCCTCGTTCTCCGTGGCCTTCCCGCTACTTTTCTGGCTCATTCTGGAACACAATTCCGAGCTCGGCTAGATGGCCGCTCACGAGACGATGAACGGCATCCCTAGTCCGGCGCATCTCTTGGAGGTCCCCAGGTCGTTCCACTTCGATAAGCCATTGCTTGAATCGTCCTTTTTGGCTATCGAAGAGGACCTCCTGCCGCGAGGCATTTATTCCCACCACAGAGTGGTAGCGTTCCAAAACCTCCCGGGGAATCCTCTTGGGTTGCTGACCTTGAAGACCCAGGCCGATTTCGGAGAGGACCTTCAAACTTAGGGAGAATATCTCCCGAGCCGGATTCACCCCTCCGCTGATGGCGTGGAGAAGATCGCCCCCTTCGTGGGCCGCGAGGACCTCGGCCATGGGGCTCAACACAGCGTTGTCGGGGCAAACGAAGGCCAGCGTCTTCACCCGAGGGAGACGCGGGCAAGTTTCAAGGGAACCCCCCCGAGAGACGTGGTTAAGGAGAGCGCGGACGGATCTGCGTTCGTCGACCATCGTGGGCAGAAGATTGGCGCGTTCAACTCCATCATCAGAGGTCTTGAGGTACTTCTCGGCCCACTCTGGATGGTCCTGGCGAAGGGCATCATACGCCATGCCGTTGAGGACATGGACCTTCTTGTTCTCGTGCTCCCATCGGTTGGGGCAGAGGTTCATGAAGGCGGGTAGCTTGGCGTAGGCCGCGGCGTAATGGCCCGCCTTCACATGGTCGACAATCTCCCTGGCCAAATCCTTAAATTGCGCCTTCTCTGATACCGACAATGGAACGATGAAGGGCCTGCGGCTTTATGCTACCTCCTTCACATTGACAAATGAGAGGACCCACTGCGGACGCACTCAGTCCGCCAATTCTATTTGACGAGACGCGTTCGCAATCTCGCCCTTAGGCGTGAAATACCATCCCCCTTATGTGATTAGACAGAAGGGATGAAAAGTCCATGCCGCTGCCACGTCTGGCGCTGATCGGGGTTCCGTCGAGCGTCGGCGCACGTCGAAGGGGGCAAGAGAGGGCACCCGCCGCCTTGCGGGCCGCCGGCCTGCTGGAGCGGCTGCAGGCGGAAGGCCTGGACGTCGTCGACCTTGGCGACCTACCCGCCGTCTCCTTCCGTCCGGACTCCGAGCACTCCCGGCAACAGAACCTCCCTCTGGTCGTGGACGTGACCCGGCAGGCTGCCGATCGCGTCAACCAGGCCTTGGCGAGCCGTCGAATGCTGCTCGTGCTGGGAGGAGACTGCAGCCTCAGCCTCGGAGTGATCGCCGGGCTGCTCCGTGCTCCACTGCGTCTTGGCCTCCTCTATTTCGACGGGGACTTGGACCTCAACACACCTGAGACCACACCTTCAGGGGTCTTCGATGGGATGGTCATGGCGCATATCCTTGGTCGGGGCGCGCCACAGCTCGCCGGAATTGGGCCACGGCGACCCCTGCTGTCCGAGGAGGACGTCGTTCTCTTCGGATACGACGTGGAATCCGGTCGGATCGATCCTCCCGAACTCGAGGTCCTGGAGCACTCGCGCATGGCGAGGTACCCTTTGGCCCTTGTCCAAGCGGATGCGGCCGCCGCCGCGACGGACGCGCTGCTTCATCTGGAGAACCGGTCGGACGCGATCCTCGTCCACTTCGACGTCGATGTGATGAACTTCCCCGCCGCCGATGTGCCTCATCCCCACGGACTCGACCCCGAATCGACCTTTGCCGCGCTGAGGGTCTTCGTCACGGCTCCCACGTGCGTCGGCGTCGTCGTGACGGAGTTCAACCCGGAGCGGGATCCAGACGGCTCTCATGCCGAGGGCCTGGTCCACGGTCTGGTGGAGGCCCTCGGCGTGCGAAAGGAGTGAACCGGTGAGACAGTGATGGAGAGGAGGGCATGGGGTGCCATCCTCGTCTCGCTGTGATCGTGGTCGCCGTAGCCGGGGTCTACATGGAATCACGCTTACGAGGCCTGCCTCCACAAATCACCGCCACCTCGATCGCCCTGTCCGCTCCCTCCCCTGTCGCGTGGGGCCCTGACCTTGACCTTCGAGTCAATACGCTCATTAAATCTGGTGATGTAATTGCGACGGCCAGGGTTCGAACCTGGGAACCCCTACGGGACTATACAGCTTAGAATTGGCCTCCAACTCTCCTTGAACCCTTCGGACGGTAAGAGGATACGAACCTTTTGTCTCGCTCCCGGGAACGGCTCTTGGCTCATCGGGCACTTTCAGCCCCC
>JAZFPV010000126.1:0-7060 GCA_036444795.1 Thermoplasmata archaeon | reverse complement strand
GGACGGATCACGTCCTCTTCCGGGACAAGAACCTCGCCTCCGTCGGCGAACTCCTCCGGATCATGAAGGAGGTGGGGGAGGCCCACGACCGGACGCTGCCGCAGGTGGCCCTGAATTGGAACCTGTTCCACCAAGGGGTCATCCCTATCCCGGGCGCGAAGCGGCCCGCTCACGTTGAGAGCAATGTTGGGGCCGTAGGATGGAACCCCTCGGAGAAGGAGTTCGAGCAGATCGACGAAGCCTCGTTCGCCATTAAAATCGACCAGTTCTAGCGTAGAGTTGCTCCCTCGTTCGCTCCTCCTGCACGCTCCGCGCGACCGCCCGCTACAGATTCTCCTTCAGGTTGGAAGAGAACCCCAGGAACATCAGCGGATAGAGAACCGGGGAGAGCGGGAGGGAGGGCACCACGAAAACGCTGGACGTCGCGTCTCGCAGGTCGTTGTAATGCCACGTTCGAATCGGGGAACGACGCTGCGGGCTTCTGTCAGAGATCGTATACGCTGCCGGGTACCTTCGGGAAAGCCTGGACCTCGCCGATGTGCCGAGCTCCCACGATCCAGCCGATGAGCCGCTCGAGACCGATGCCCGCTCCGGCCGAGGGTCTCAATCTTCCCTCTTCGGCGAGGCGTAGGAGCAGCTTGTAGTTGGCAGGGTCCACGCCGTCGCGCTCGATCTTGTGAACAATCTTCCCGTGCTCCCACTCCCGACGGGCGCCGGAGAGCACCTCTCCGATTCCGGGGAGAAACAAATCGTAGTTGTCCCACACGCCCGTCTCGAGATCCTCGAAGTCGTAGAACTCCCGCGGGATGTTGACCACCCAGGCCGGCTCACGCAAGTCAGCGCTCCACCCCGTTTCCCAGTCCTGACCGTACTTCTCCTCGAGATCGACGCGGTCGAGGACGCGGAAAGAAGCCTCGGGGAGTCCGGCGTGGGCGACCCCGAGATAGTCCAGTTCCTCCTGCCGGGTGGCCGCCAAGTCCTGTAGAAGACCGTGGAGGGCGCCCTCGACCAGTTCCCGAACGTCCCGGGGGGAGGCATCTCGCATCTCAAAGTCAAATTGGCTGAACTCGTAGGTGTGAACCCCCGTCGCCCCCCGTTCTCGCCTTTCGATGCGAACGTTGGGGGAAAGGATGAAGATCTTCGGGTAGGCAAGGGAACATGCGACCATCTTGTGGACGATCATACTGAGCATGGCTCGGACCGTCCTCTCGTAAATCTCAACCTCAATCCGCTTTTCGATGGACGCTCCTGGATCGGGCCAGAGGGGATCCGTGGAGGGGGAAAAGACGACCGGGAGGAGCCAGTCGAACCCTTGGTCCAGGAAGCGGGAGGTCAGGGAATTCAGGACTTGGGTTCCCACGCGCGCGATGGCCTGTTTCCTCTCCATTTCGCCTTCGGACAGACGATCAAGCGGCCCGGGCAAGGGGGCGGGCGAGACTTTCCCGTGGTCGTTTCCGGCTTCCGGTGTTTCTCCGTCCGGGCTCATGCTCCCACACCCTCTTTTTGTGTAGCACGCTCTCGATGCATTAGAGTTTGGCTCCCGTTCAAGATCATCTCGGTGGCCGGGTCACGGCTTCCCCGGATTGGCGGGGACGGGAGCGGATTCCGGCGAGGACCGTAGCGGGGCCCGTCGGCGCCACACGGAGACGATGATACCGGCCAGGGTGATGCCCGCCCCGACTGCGGCCAGAGGCGCAAGGCTCTCCCCGGCCACAACCAACCCAAGGAAGACGGCCACTATGGGGGTGATGAACGCGATGAGAGACACCGTCGTAACGGGGAACGTGCGAAGGAGGCGGATGTAACCGACGAAGGTAATGACGCTGCCGAACACGGCGAGGTAGAGGATCGAGAGGACGCCCTCCGGCCAGGCCGGGGCAATCAAGGGCTCGCCGGCGCCGAGAGAGAAGAGGAGGAGACCCCCGGCCCCAATCGCCATCGCCAGCGCGTTCCAGCTGTACGGATTGGCGTTGGCTCCCCACCGTTTCACTGCCACGGAGGCGGCCGAAGCGGCGGTGGCGCTCAGGACGACGGCCAGCATCGGGAGAACCCGCTCGGGGCCGATGTTCGTAACGCCGCCGCCAAAGATGAGGAAGATGCCGGCGAATCCCATGCCGATTCCGAGGGTCTTCACCCCGTTGAGCCGCTCCTTAGAGATCAGGGCATGGGCCATGAGTGCCGTCTGGAAGGGCATGGTGGCGAAGAGGATCGCCGCCAGGGCCGACTCCAGTCCGACGGACTGCGCCCAGTAAATGAGCGCGTAGTTGAAGACGAACAGGACCACGCCGATGAAGACCACGACGCTCCACTCCACCCGACCTTTGGGCCAGGTGGCGCGCAACAAGACCGCGAGAACGAGGAGGATGCTCGCCGCAATGGAAAATCGGAGAGACGCGGCGAGGAGGGGCGGTGCCCCTTCCAAGCCGACCTTGATGGCAAGCCAGGTGCTGCCCCAGACGATGCTAAGGAGGGCATAGATCCCGTAGTCCAGTCGGGAGGGGCCGCTCACACCTGATCGATACGTGACGTCCTAAAAGAGTTGGCACCGGCGGCGGACGGGTGGCCAGGAGAATCTTGATATGGGGGTCCCTCGTGGCTACGGCCGGGGTGAGAATTTGGATTCCCAGACGCACGAATCGCCCGCGCCTCTCACGAGACCAAGGTACCTTCTGGCCACCTCTCCTGAGGAGGTAAAGGAGGAGGCGGACCGAGCCCTCGCAGACGCCCGGGAGATGCTGGCAACCCTCCTTGGAGTGGAGGGCAAGCGAACCGTCGCCAACACCCTGGTCCCGTTTGACGAGCTCCTGCTCCGAGCTTCAGAGGTTTCTCAGCAGGGGGACATCCTGTTCAACGTTCATCCCGACGAAGCCATGCGAGAAACGGGGGATCAAGTCCATCAGGAGACCCAGCGCTTCCTCACCGAACTCACCCTGAACCGGCCCCTTTACGAAGCCTTCAACGCCGTGAACGCGGAGGGCGAAGACGAAGAGACCCAATACGCACTATTCAAAATCCTCCGAGACTTCCGCCGAGCGGGCGTGGACCGGGACGAGGCCACGCGCGCGAAGATTCAGGAACTTCGTGACGAGATAGTCGCCGTCGGACAGGAGTTCGATGGAAACATCCGGGAGGACACCCGATCGATTCGACTCGAGAGCGTCGAGGAGCTGGATGGACTTCCGGAGGACTTCATCGCGTCCCATCCTCCCGATGAGGAGGGCACCATTGTGGTGACGACGGACTACCCGGACCTCTTTCCTGTACTTCAGTACGCCAACCGTGAAGATGTCCGACGCCGCCTGAGTTGGGAGCATTTGAACCGGGGATATCCGGTCAACATGCAGGTCCTCGATGCCCTGTTGGTTCGCCGACGTGAATTGGCGGATATCCTGGACTACGACTCCTATGCCGCTTACGTGACGGAGGACAAGATGATCCAAACGGCCCAGGCCGCCGAGGAGTTCATCGATCGCATCACGAACCTCGCGGGTTCGCGTTCGCAGGAGGACTACAAAGCGCTCCTCGCGGCGAAACAAGAGGACAATCCCGAGGCCCGCACGCTCGAGGCCTGGGATCGGCTCTACTACGCCGAAAAGGTCCGGGCGGCCCAACACGACTTCGACTCCCGGGAGATGCGAGCGTACTTCCCCTTCGAAGGCGTTTTGGAAGGCCTCCTCTCAATCACATCCAAGCTCTTTGGGGTTCGGTACCAGGCGGTCCAGGACAGTCCCGTCTGGCACTCGTCGGTTCGTGTCTACGACGTGTTTGAGGAGAAGACGCACCTCGGACGCATTTACCTGGATCTTCACCCCCGGGAGGCGAAGTTCACCCACGCCGCCTCCGCCAGCGTCGCGTCGGGCGTATTGGGGGTCCAGCTCCCTCAGAACCTCCTCATGTGTAATTTCCCCGACCCCTCCGAGGTAGAGGGTCCCGCCCTGATGGATCACCTCGGGGTGGTGACGTTCTTCCACGAATTCGGCCACCTCATTCACTCCATTCTCTCGGGACATCGCCGATGGGCGTACAACACGATGTCCCACTTGGAATGGGACTTCATCGAGGCCCCGTCCCAACTTCTCGAGGAATGGACCTGGGACGCCGAGACTCTCCAGACCTTTGCAACGCACCACGAGACGGGGACCCCAGTTCCCACGGAGTTGGTCGAGCGCATGCGCGCTGCGGATGCCCTGGGCCGAGGCCTCTTTGTACGTCGTCAGATGTTTCTCGCGGCCCTTTCTCTCAATTACTACACTCGCAACCCGGAAGGACTGGACACCACGGCCGTGGCAAAGGCATTGCAGCGGAAGTACGACATCGTGCCGTGGTACGACGGCACCCACCTTCAGTGCAACTTCGGCCATCTGAACGGATACTCCGCGATCTATTACACCTACATGTGGTCCTTGGTCATCGCAAAGGATCTGTTCACCCGCTTCGAGGCCGAGGGATCTCTCCTTGATCCGGCCGAGGCGGCGAGGTATCGCGGACTCGTCCTGGGCCCGGGCAGCGCACGACCGGCGGCTGAGCTGATCGAAGCGTTCCTGGAACGGCCCCCAAGCTTCGATGCTTACGAGGCCTGGATCAACGAAGCCCCGGGGCGGGCGACTTAGCCCGTCTCATTGCAGGCCGATGGGCTTTTACGAAGGCCTCCCTGCTGAGGTCAACGGGCGCCTGCGAGCGTCCGGGAGGATACGTCGATGGCGATCGCGGGCTGGGAGGCGATGGCGGATTGGTACGATGCGAAGCAGGGGGACAACGGAGACGTCTGGCACCGTACCCTCATTGATCCCGCTCTCCTCGAGGTGATCGGAGATGTCGAGGACCTTCGGGTCCTCGATTTGGGCTGCGGAAATGGATACATCTCACGCAAACTCGCCCGAGGCGGGGCCCAGGTTACGGGAATCGACGCGTCGGCGCCCATCATCGCGCACGCCCGTAGGCGGGAGGGGGCGAGGCCGCTGGGAATCGAGTACCATGTAGCGGATGCCGCCCGGCTGGGAATCTTCCAAGGCGAGGCGTTCGACCTCGTCGTCGCCAACATGTCTCTGATGGACATCGAGGACGCAGGGGGCACCATCTCCGAGGTGAGCCGCGTGCTCGCCCCCATGGGCCGGCTCGTCGCCAGCCTCTCCCATCCTTGCTTCGACCAGGGACCCACCTCAGGGTGGCTCGTGGAGAAGGTGGGCCTCACGACGACCGTCGCCCGGAAGGTCGGTCCCTATCGCGACCTCTTCAGCGCCCCCATCCCGTGGCGAATCGAGGGGAAGGAGCATGCGACCCTCGGCTTCCACCGACCCCTATCTTGGTACTTCCGGACCCTTCGCGGGGCGGGGTTCGTGGTGAGTCGCCTGGAGGAGCCCGCCCCTACCGAGGAATTCGTGGAATTGGAGCAACCTGAGGGTCCTTGGATCGCCCAGAGTCCCCTCCACGCGGTCATCGAGGCGGTGAAAGTGGGAGAAGGATTCCTTGCCCCCTTAGGCGAACGCCTCTAGGGACGGGGATTTCCCGCTCTCTAGGAAAGTCCGATGGAAGGGGACTAGCGGGAGACGGTCAAGCCCGTCCCAGGGAACCCAGCGCATGTCGGGAGGCAGGGCTTGAGCGCGGACCGGGTTGCATCGGAACCCAATTGCATCCCACCGTTTGTGGCTGAACGTGTGGACGTGACGTCCGATCTCGGGACCGAGTTCGACCTCCAATGCATGCTTCTCACGCAACAGTCGGCGTAGTCCGTCTTCCGGGGACTCCTCCGGCGTAATCTCCCCACCTGGCAGGGCCCAAAGGCCACCGAGAAGTTCGTCGCGACCACGACGGACCAGAAGCACGCCCTCAGGCCGGCCCACCAAGCCGAAGACCACCGTCACGGCGGGGATGGGGGACCGCCGCCCCCGATGGGGCAACGATATCTCCTCGCCCGAGGCCCGCGCCGCACACCACGCCACGACGGGACACTCCCCGCATCTGGGCACCTTCGGTAGACACACCAAAGCCCCCAATTCCATGAGGGCCTGGTTGAAGGTTCCCGGATCGCGTCGAGGAACAAGGTCGGTCGCCTCATCGAGAATCCGGGCCTTGGTGGCGGCAAGCGTCACGTTCTCCCGGATGCGATGGAGGCGGGCTAGAACCCGCGTGACGTTTCCATCCACGGCCGGAACCGGTTGGCCGTAGGCGATGCTCGCCACCGCCCCTGCCGTATAAGGGCCAACTCCAGGGAGGGCGGTCAGGGCGTGGGCGTCTCGGGGCACACGGCCTTCGTGACGTTCCACAATCTCCTTCGCCGCGTCGTGGAGAAGCCGGGCACGCCGGTAGTAACCGAGACCCTCCCAGACCCGGAGGACCTCATCCATGGTCGCCCGAGCCAGATCTTGCACCGTGGGGAAGCGGGCCATGAACCGCCGGAAATAGGATTCGCCCGTCCGGATTCGAGTCTGCTGGAGAAGGACCTCGGACACCAGAATGGCATAGGGATCTTGTGTCCGCCTCCAGGGCAAGTCGCGCCGGTTCTTCGCGTACCAGGCCAGCAGGGCATGACGAAACCCTTCACGGTCGCCCACGTGGAGTGGGCCATCCCCTGAAGGTACTTAACGGTGGAGCGGGGCATCCCTCAGTCAGGCCGAGGGACCTGTGGCGTCGCCCGTGCGAGGCTACATCTCGGCGTACGCCTGGTAGCCACCCGACACAAGCATCATGAAACCCATGAAGATGGTAAAGGAACCGCTGAAGAGAAAGGCCGGACCCCATCGAATGCACTCGGGCCCTTCCGGCGTCACGACTGCCGCGAAACAGACTTGCAACGTCAGCATGAAGAATCCCAGAACGATCACCAAGACTCCCATGATCACCAGGCCAATGGTCCATCCGCGCATACGCCGGCGGACAAGCTTTCTCGCTATGAGTCTAACGACCCCACAAAGAGCTTAGCGCAAATTACAGGTGAGGGTTCGCAGCCTCTTCCTGGGACCCTCCTGTGGGTCTCGCTGAAAGAGTACGGTCCCTTGGGCTGGCTCACGGGTCGTTCAAGAGTGACGTAGGCGGCCCATCGCGAAGTCGTTGGGTGTCCGCG
>JAZFPV010000125.1:0-5812 GCA_036444795.1 Thermoplasmata archaeon | reverse complement strand
AAGCGCCTTTGCCAATCGGGAAGCCGCCCTCTTGGTGGACTCCCATGAGGTCGCGACGGTGTTTCAGCGGGCCTTTGAGGAGGATTGGGAGCAGGGCACGGCCCTCGGCGCGCCCTTCGCATCGCTCCCGGGCGGAGGGGACCTTCTCCTCTGGATTGGGTTGGGGAGTGCCGCCGTCGCGGGCGCGTGGTGGTGGGTGCTGAGAACCACGAAGGAATCTACTAATAAACACCCTCGAAAGGGCATGACGTGGCGACGGAGGTTGAAGCGACCCAGCTCTCCATCTCGGCGGCGGAGATCGAGAAATACGCGTACTGCCCGCTGAATTGGTGGCTGTACCTCCAGGGCGTAGAAGCCCAGGGGGACGAGATGGCCGCCGGAGAGCAGAAGCACGCCGATCTCGCCCAAGACCTCTTTCGGGTCCTCCGGCGGGAGTCCCGAGCCGCCGAGTGGGAGACCTTGGTCATGTACTTCGCCCTGGGTGCCTCCTTCGTGGCGGCCTTCGGGGTGACCCTGGGCCAGCAGCTGGACCTGCGGTTCGCCAACATCTTCTCCGTCCTCGCCCTCATCTGGCTGCTGGCGGCCACCTTCCTGCTGTACCGGGCCGAGAGCGTGACGGTGCCCGCCGAGCGGCTCGTCCAGGAGCGGCTCCTCGTGGTCTTCTCCATGGGCGCCACCCTGATCGCCCTCATGGCCCTCTCCCTGTTCTACCTCCTCGACAGCGTCGTGGCCAACATCCTGGAGGTCGTGGCCCTCGTCTGGCTCGTCGGGGCCTCCTTCTTCCTCTTCAAGTCTCTCGTCAACGTCCAGGGGGCGAAGGAGCTCCGCGCCTCCCGGAATCTGGGCGAGGCCCCCATCGAGTACGTGGATGACCTCGGGGGGGACGCCCCGGTGCTGGAGTCCCGGACCCACGGCCTCACGGGACGACCGGACCTCATCGTCCGGAACGAGGGTCGTCTCATTCCCGTGGAGGTCAAGACCGGGCGCGTTCCGCGCGGACCCCTCTTCTCTCACATCCTCCAGGTGGCCGCCTACTGCCTGTTGGTGGAGGAGACCTACGGGTCGCGGCCCCCGTATGGCCTCTTGCGGTACGGAGAGACCGTCCACGAGATCGACTACACGGAGGAGCTGGAGGACCTTCTCCTCTCCAAGCTGGACGAGATGCGCGCCGTGGCGGCCAGCGGGGAGGCCCATCGGAACCATCGTCGGCGGGGGAAGTGCCTCAATTGCTCCCGTCGCCATGCCTGCAACGAGCGACTGGCCTAGTCCTCCGGGCGCCCGGGATTGCCCTCGCCCGCAATCTCCTCCAACCGTTCCCGAATCTGCCGCACCTCTTCCCGCATGCGGAGCATCTCTTCCTCAAACGGAGTGAACTCGGTGGAGGCGAAGATTCGGTGGGTGACGAACACGCCAATGAACATGGCGCCGACCGCGCTGAGAACGGCCACGATGACGAAGGCCACGAGGAAGAGGACGGGGTTCGCGGCGAGGTCCGCGAGGGTGAGGACGCCGCTGATCTGTAGGACAAAGACGATCAGGAGCGAGGCCACCACGACGATCCATAGGATCGTCCACCAGTTCGCCCTCACGATCCGTCTCTCCGCTCCAAGAGCGTGGCAAAAGGGGCGCTCCGCAAATCACGGCCCATGATCACCCGCGGTAGAGCGGGTTCCATGATGAGACGGAGAGACCACCCCTCGGCCGACTCCACCGCCACCACGTCGATGCGGATCCCGAAGAGCTGTCCGAGGCCGTCCTCGGCCCCCACCTCGAGTCGGAAGGACGGCATAAGGTCGAGGGGGATGTGTTCCTCCAACCCCATGACGCCCGTGGCATTCCGGACCACCGATTCGGCGCCTGTGGACGGCGTGATGGTGAGGGAGAGCTCCCGGTATAGGTATGTGCCCGACAGACTTGTGACGAAGGCAATGAGCGTCCCCTCATCGTAATTCAGGATGAGACGGGGAAGGCTGGAGAGGTCCTCCTGGGGCCCGATGAGGCGAGGCGTCACCACAACCAGGGTGAGAAGGAGGAGAACCGTCGCGGCCATGAAGGCGGGCTTCAGCATCCCTCTCCACTATCGAAAGGTTCGGGATAAACCTTTCAAGTTTCCAGGCACGCCGTCGTCCGGGAACGGGGGTGGGGGCCCTCAGTGGCCTGTCGGGCCCCCGAAAAAAAAGGGGGGAGGTTATCGTGATTACCGGCGGAGCACGTTCTTCCGAAGGTGGTCGGACTCCTCAAGGGCAAGCTCCGCGTCTCGGATGCGTTTGGCTTTCTCGGGGACCAAATCAATTCGGCTGTAGACCAGGTCCCGCACGGCGGCGCGGATCGCCTCGGCCCGGGAGGGGAAGTCATCGACGGCGACGAGGAAATCGAGGGCTTTGATGAAGCGCTTGGGAAGGCGAATCGTCACTTTGTCGGGTTTGTCTTCCAGGAATCCCCACTCCCTAAGAGGTCGTCTCGACCCCGATCGTACCCCTATTCGACCTCGGATGAGGGCTCCGGTATTTAAAACCTGGCGAGGGATGTCGTCAAAGCTTAAGCAAGCTCCACGGATGGGCCGGCGTGCCATCGGGGGAGCCCCTCCTCATGCTGGCTGGGCCCGTGAAGATCGACCCTCGGGTCATCCAGGCCATGGCGAGGCCCTCTCTGGGTCATCGGACGCGGCACTTCGCGGACGCCATCCGGGAGATTCGCGACCTTCTCCAGTACGCGTTTGACACAGAGGGCCCAGTCGGTCTTCTCTCGGGCTCGGGAACCGCCGGTCTGGAATCCATGCTGGCCGGCCTACTTCGGGCCGACAATCGGGTGCTCTGCCTCACGAACGGGAAATTCGGTGAACGGATGGCCGAGCTCGCGGCCCGGTACGCTCACGTGCGCCGGCTTACCTTCCCCTGGGGGCGTCCCGTCAACGTCGAGGCGGTGCGGGAGGCCTTGGAGGAGGGAGAGTACGATGTCTTGACCCTCTGCCACAACGAGACCTCAACGGGGTTGACGAACCCGGCGGAGGAGCTGGGTCGTCTCGCCTCGGAGGCCGACCTGTTGTACCTCCTGGACGGCATCACCTCCGTGGCGGGGTTACCCGTGGACATGAAGGGCTGGGGCATCGACGCCCTCGTCCTCGGGTCGCAGAAGTGCCTCGCCGCGCCCGCGGGCCTCTCGGCCGTCGCCCTCTCCGACCGGGGCTACGAGCGGCTCCATGAAGAGAACGCCTACTACCTCAACCTCAAGGCCCACGTCGACCGACTGGAGGCGGGCAGCACCCCGTACACTCCCGCCATCCACCTCTTCCTCGCGTTGCGAGAAGCCCTCCGTCTCCTGCGGGAGGAGGGGCTTCAGGCCCGCATCGCGCGGACCGCGAGGCTCGGGGTGGCGAGTCGTGCCGCCGCGGATGCCCTGGACCTTCCGCTGCTCCCGGACCGAGCGTTCGCCTCCAACACCGTCTCCGCTTTCTCCTACCCGGCCGGCGTGGACGACAGCCTTCGCGCACGGCTCCGGGACGAGCACGGCGTCCTCGTGGCGGGGGGGCAGGGGCCCCTCCGAGGCGGGATCTTCCGGATCGGACACATGGGGGTCTGCTCCCTCGCCGACCTGCGAACGACGTTTCTCGCCCTCGAGGCGGTGCTGACGGAACTCGGTCATCCCACGAAGTCGGGAAGGGCCGTGGCGGCGATCGACGCCTTCCGATAAAGGACGGACTAAGCGGCGGCCGAGCCCTGCATGACCCAGGGGGCCTCGGCGGCATCGGTCCGCATGTTCTGATCGACCCCCGTCTCCTCCATCGCCAGGTCCAGCCCTGCGGCATGCATGAGGATGCCCGTCCAGGCGATCATGGCGCCGTTGTCGACGCACAGGGCCTTCGGGGGGACGAACATACGGGCCTTCCGGGCCCTCGCCATGTCGGCCACCATGGTCCGGAGTCGTTCATTGCAAGCGACCCCTCCCCCGAGGAGGATCTCCTGTTTTCCCAAGTGCGCCATGGCCCGTTCCGCCACCTCCGTGACCATGGCGTAGGTGGTCTCTTGCAGGGAGAAGCACAGATCGGGGAGGGGAGCGCCCTTCGCGTGCAGGGCCTGGGTCGCGGTCAAGATCCCGGAGAAGGCCACGTCCATGCCCTTCACGGAGTAGGGAAGGGGCAGCAGCTCCTTCCCATCCTGGGCCCGCCGTTCGATCTCGGGCCCGGCGGGGAACGGGAACCCAAACGTCCGACCCACCTTGTCCAGGAGGTTGCCCAATCCGATGTCAAGTGTCTCCCCAAAGACCCGATACCGGCCGGCGGCGTAGGAGATGACCTGCGTGTTGCCGCCGGACAGATACAGGAGCACCGGGTCCCGCGCGGGGGTCACAACCCGTCCGATCTCCACGTGGGCGATGCAATGGTTCACGCCCACGATGGGCAAGCCGAGGGCAAGGGAGAGCGCCCGGGCCGCGGTGGCCACGGTGCGGAGGGAGGGTCCGAGGCCGGGGCCCTGCGAGAACGCGATGAGATCCAGGTCCCGCAGCCCGACGCCGGCCTCCTTTAGTGCGGCTCGGAGGACGGGCTGCAGCCGGTCGGCGTGGTGGTTGGCGGCCTCCCTCGGGTGGATGCCTCCCACCGCCGGCCGGTACATCTCCCCCCGGTTGGCGAGGACGACCCCTTCGTCGTCGACGACGCCGATACCGAGGGTGTGGGCCGTTCCCTCCAGGCCGAGACACCGCATGCCGCGAAATCCAACGGCACCGGCGATAAAAGCGTGCGGCCTAGGGCTCCTCCGGAGGGGACTCGACCTTGACGTCCGTGGTGACGGCCATCAAGCTCACCTCCCGGATGTCGTGTAGCGTGATGGACTTCCCCGTCTCCCGCTTCCAGCGAAGATAGAAGAAGACCGCCACCGCCGCGATGACGAGAACGACGCCAGCCCCCAGGAAGAGGTTGGACCGGAAGGCCGTGAGGACGAAGGTGAAGGAATAGGCCACCATGAAGGTCCCCGCGAATGCACCCAGGATGATCGCGGACCAGACCTTCTTGGCATCCATCCCGCTCATCTTGCCGATGATGGTCGCGCTCACGGCGCCCGATCCTTGGAACGGCACGATGACAAACAGGACGAGCCCGAGGTACGCGAGCTTGCTGAACCCACGCCCCTCGTCGATCATCCTTTTCGCCTTGAACTCCATCTTGTGGGCCCACTTGCCCAGGATGGGGACGTAGTAGAGGACCTTGTAATTCCAAAGGAGGAAGAGCCCGACCAGGACGTCCACCATGGCGACGGAGAAGGCCATGAGGGCGGGGTCCACGCCCAACGAGACGCCGAGGGGGATGACGGACTCCTTGCCGAACGGCGGGACGAAGTAGGCGACCAGGAGGGGAAGGAGAATCCGACCGGTCTCCCCGAGTGTGTAGATGTACGCGAGGTAGACACCGGCGATGGACAGGGGGACGACGGCCTTGCCGAGCCCTACGAAGAATTGGCGGAGGCTCAGGTCTCGGATACGAAAGCTGGCCTCCTCGAACATTCTGCGAACGCCCCCTGTCTAGGCCAGCCAGTCACGGGGATTTTTATCAGGAGTTCGACGAGAATATCTGTTATGATTACCGAAAGCAAGAAGACCGAGAGGAGGAAGGCTCGGCATCCATGAGATGCGTCCGACATGATTTCGGAGTCAACCGAGAATGGCCCTCGGCTTCGGGGCTTGCGGATCGGCTATTCGTCGTCACCGGGGGGGCGGCTCTCCCGCGGGTCGCCGTCATTACGACCTATCGACTCTTGCACGGGACCCGTTCGCGCGACGGGTGAGAAAGACGCCCCTTCGTGACCCAAACGGATAAGGC
>JAZFPV010000124.1:0-9854 GCA_036444795.1 Thermoplasmata archaeon | reverse complement strand
AGGCGGAAATGTCCGCGCTGTAGCCCACTCGAACGAACCACTCGTACATCAGAGCGGTATCTTCACTCGCTTCCCGAATAGGATCGATCGAGACCTCGTCGAAGCGGATCTCTCGGGAGGTGATGCGGGAAAGGACCGCGGCGACCTCGGCTCCCGTCAGCTCGTCCGAAGCGATATTCACCCGCTTTCCCAGGAACCTCTCGCGGTTCTCTACAACCAACACCTCAAACGCGGCTGCGTCCTCGAGCGCGACGTGCTGTAGGTTTCGGCCCGGTGGCATGGGAAGGGCGAACGACCCTTGCTGGAGCGCCGGAAGATGCCATGGGCCCAAGAGATTCTCCATCAGGAAGACGGGGGCGACAATCGTGGATGGGATGCCACGTTCCTGGATGTGTTTCTCCACTTCGAACTTACTCTCGAAGTGGTGGATGCCTGTGTTCCGATCGGCGTCCGATACCGAGGAATAAATGAAGTGCTCAGCCCCCGCGGCCTCCGCAGCCTCCACTATGTTGACCCCGTGCCGGGTTTCCGCCTCCGGGCCTCCCTCAACGAAGGTCGTCATGGCGAAGATCGTGTCCATTCCTTGGGCCGCTCGCGTCAGAGAGACGACGTCCTCAAAGTCTCCGACCACCATCTCCGCCCCCAAGCGGCTAAGTTCCTGGGCCGCGGGCGAGTCGATCCGGCGCGTGAGGCCGCGCACACTCTGACCGCTCCTCAGGAGGGCCCGGGCCAAGGCTCCGCCCCAGTTGCCAGTGGCCCCCGATACGAGGACCGAGAGGGGCTCTCGAGGTCCTGATGCGCGGCTCATCCTCTACACCAAGCTCCGTTTGGGCATAGAAATTGTTGGGGCGGTGAGCCCTAGGGTTGGCCTAGTCGTGTTCCACCGCGAATGCGATCTTGACGTTCGCCCGGAACTCGGAAAGCCGACCCCCCTCGACCTTCGCCGTCATTCCCTGGACGTCGACCCCGCTGATGTTCTTCACGGTCTTGGCGGCCTCGGCCACCGCATTGCGTACGGCGTCGTCGAAGCTCTCCGACGAACTCCCTACCAGTTCAATCACCTTGCCGATGTGGGTCATGGTTCCCCCATGCCGGTCACTCGTGAGCGCTATAAGGCCTTTTTTGGGCTTCTAAATCGGCTCTCTCCGGGTCCCTGGGAACTTCGCCCGGAACCAGGGGCCTGCAAGGATCCCTACCCGCTCCCCCCAGCCACCGCCGGACTGCGGGATGCCACGTCGACGGGATGGTCGCCGAACCAACGGAGCCAGAGGAGGGCGTGAAGGATGACAAGCCCTGCGCCGATGAGGAACGTGAAGGAGTAGAGGCCTGCGTCTAGGATGAAGCCTGCGAGAAAGACCATTCCTCCGAAGGGAAGGTCGAAGGCGGCGTGCGTCATGCCGGCGGTCGTCGCCCGCTCGTTCCGGTCCATGATTTCCATGCTGAACGAGCCCGTGACGGGGAAGGCCATGCTGGAGAAGGCCCCCCGCAAGACCAGGAAGAGGCCGGCTAAGAAAAGCGTAGGCACGAAGGCCATCGCGGCTAAGAAAGGGACAGCCAGGAGCCGCATGTATACGATGGACCGAACCTTGCCCCAGCGCGCGACGAGAAGGGGAACGGCGAAAAGGGCCGCGGCGATTGCTAAGTTGTTCGCGATCAAGACGGTTCCGAACCCCGCCTCCGCCACCCCATAGGAGGCCAGGAAGTGGAGCGGGAGGAGGGGGAAGTAGAGGCCCAAACCCAGGGCGAAGGCAAGCGTCAAGAGCGACAGCTTCCCGACGTTGGCCTTGTGCTTCACGTGCTTCAGGAGGATCATATCCCGGAGGGGCTCCGGCGCCAGGGCATAGGACTCCTTCATGTAGAACAGGGGCACCAGCTCCGCGAGGCCGAAGGGGACCGACATGAAGAGGGTAAGGCGCAGGGCGGTCGCCCGGGTCGTTCCGAATTCGAAGAAACCCAAGGAACCGGCAGGCAGGCCGGCGATCCACGAACCGAAGAGTGAAGGCAGCGTGATGGCCAAGGCGGCTCCGACGATCGTGGAGATCGTCGTGACGACGCCGCTGATGGTGAAGAGATGAATGCGCTCCTGCTCCGTGCTGTTCTCCATCATGAAGGGAGCGCCCACCACCCCGTGAAAGGCCTCCCCCAGGCCCACGACCATGCCCAGAAGCAGGAGGGTCACGGGCGCCTGCACGACGAGGACCGCGGCGCCTGCGGCGATGGCGATGAGGCTCGCGGAGATGAAGCTTCGCTTGCGGCCGTACTTGTCCCCGATGAAGCCAGCCGGGAGGGAGTTGAACCCGTGGGCCACGAAGTTCAGACCCAGGGCGATCCCGACGAACGGCAGGACTCCGACCGGAACGCCAAGGAGGAAAACCTGAGGGAAGAAGAGCTCTTGCAGGTAGAAGGCGAAGGCGACAATGAAGATGCCCGAGTTGATCTGGGACATCGTGGCGTACGCCAGGTACAGCTTCGCGTTCTTCGAGAACCCGCGCAAGGCCTCCAGATACGAGGTGGGTGCACCGGGCGTGCGGGGCAGGGCCATGGAAAGGGGGCTCCTGGTGAAGCCACGGTAGCCCCACCTCGGGTAAAAAGATGGGGGCCGCGATACTGCGCCAAATTTATAACGCCTCCCTCATCTAACGGAAGGAACCGACTCCGGCCTCTCGGGAGGGGCCTCGGCGACCGTCGGTTCATTCAATTGGATGCGGGAGGATTGGAGGGTTGAGCGTGTTCCCCGGGGTCACCACGGTTTCTCAGCCGCGCGGCATGACATCCCCGGCAGACCGATGAGGTCGGTTCGATGATTGTGGGCGTGGTCAAAGAAACCGAAGGCGGGGAGCGACGCGTGGCTCTCGACCCCGACTCCGTGGCTCGACTAATAAAAAAGGGCGTGGAGGTCCACGTTCAATCGGGGGCAGGCGACGGGGCTTTCCACGGCGATGCCGCCTACGAGGCCGCCGGCGCCACCGTGGTGCCTGATGCCGTCTCCGTCTGGCAGCACTCCAACGTGATCCTCAAGGTGAACCCGCCGACGCCCGACGAGGTCGGCCTCCTTCAATCCCAAGCCATCATCATCGGATTCCTCAACCCGCTCCGGGACCCGGAGCGCATCCAGCGCATTGCGGAGCGGGGGGCTTCCGCCTTCAGCATGGAGATGATCCCCCGTATCAGCCGGGCCCAGAGCATGGATGCCCTCTCCTCCCAGTCCTCCGTGGCCGGGTACAAGGCCGTCCTCCTCGCGGCCAGCGCGCTGGCCAAGTTTTTCCCGATGATGACCACGGCGGCGGGCACGGTCCGACCCGCCCGGGTCTTCGTCATCGGGGCCGGGGTGGCCGGGCTGCAAGCCATCGCGACGGCAAGGCGTCTCGGGGCGGAGGTGGAGGCCTTCGACATTCGGCCGGTGGTGAAGGAGGAGGTCCAGAGCCTCGGCGCCCGTTTCGTCGAGGTTGAGCTGGAGGAAGAGGCCGAGGCCGAGGGAGGCTACGCCAAGGAGGTCTCTGAGGTGGCCCGGAAGCGGGAACAGGACTTGCTCGCCGAGCACGTCGCGAGTGCGGACGTGGTGATCACGACCGCCCAGGTGCCGGGGAAGAAGGCCCCTGTCCTCGTGACCCAGACGATGCTGGCCGCCATGAAACCCGGTTCGGTCGTCGTCGATCTGGCGGCCGACCAGGGGGGCAACGTCGAGCTCTCCCAGCCTGACAAAGAGGTGTCCTACAACGGCGTGACGATTCTCGGACCGGCGAACCTCCCCTCCTCCCTCCCCGTCCACGCGACCCAGATGTATGCCAAGAACCTCATGACACTCCTCGATGTGATCCTCCAAGACGGAGAGCTCCGCCTCGACCTCGAAGACGAGATCGTGGACGCGAGCCTCGTGGTGCACGCCGGAGAGGTACGGAACGAGCGGGTGCGGGAGGCCATCGCGGCGGAACGGGCTGCGTAGGAGAGAAGGACATGGTTGAACTCGTCATTGGAATCTTCATCTTTGTGCTGGCGATCTTTGCGGGCTTCGAAATCATCACGAAGGTTCCGCCCACGCTGCACACGCCGCTCATGTCCGGGGCGAACGCCATCTCCGGCATCGTCCTCATCGGCGCCCTCATCATCGCGGGACCGGGGGACACGAACCTGGCCGTCATCCTAGGCCTCGCGGCCGTGGTCCTGGCCACCGTCAACGTGGTCGGAGGCTTCCTTGTGACCGACCGGATGCTCCAGATGTTCAAGCGGGAGCGAGGGTGAGGAATGGTTGAGATCGACCCCGCAGTTGTTACGCTAATCTACCTGGTCTCCGCCGCCTTTTTCATCCTCGGCCTCCGCAACCTGGGCTCTCCGGCGACGGCCCGGCGGGGCAACCTGCTGGCGTCCATCGGCATGCTCATCGCCATCGTCGTCACCCTGCTGAACGCGGGCGTCCTGAACTACGAGCTCATCGCCGTGGGCCTCCTTCTCGGGGCCGTCCTCGGGGCCCTGGCAGCCCGCCTCGTCAAGATGACCGCCATGCCTCAGATGGTGGGCCTCTTCAACGGGTTTGGAGGCGGTGCCTCCGCCTTGGTGGCCATCGCGGCGTACTTCAATGGTTTCTCTCTCGGCCAGCTCTCCCTCCCCACCACGATCACCATCCTCGTGGGGCTCCTCATCGGGGGCATCACCCTGACGGGGAGCCTCGTGGCCTTCGGGAAGCTGCAGGGTCTCATTTCGGGGGCCCCCAAGACCTTCCCTCTGCAGCAGCCGGTCAACGCCGCCCTCCTCGTGTTGTTTGTGGGCCTGGGGGGGTACCTGGTGGCCAGCGGGATTCAGCTCCCCCTGTTCCTGATCCTCGTCATCATCGCCCTCGTCCTGGGCGTCCTCATCGTGATCCCCATCGGCGGGGCGGACATGCCCGTCGTGATCTCCTTGCTCAACTCCTTCTCCGGTCTCGCGGCCAGCGCGGCCGGGTTCATCCTCGGGAACGAGATTCTGATCGTCGCCGGGGCCCTGGTGGGCGCGGCGGGCCTCGTTCTCACTCAGATCATGACGAAGGCCATGAACCGGACCTTGCCCAACGTCCTCTTCGGCGCGGTCGGGGTCGATACGAAGGCACCGGGAGGCACCGCGGCGACGGGAGACAAGACGGTGCGATCCATCGACCCGGAGGAGGCCGCCTTGCTCCTGGGGTATGCTCGTTCGGTCATCATCGTTCCCGGCTTCGGCATGGCGGCGGCGCAGGCCCAGCACGCCGTGGCGGACCTTGCCAATCATCTGGAGGATCGGGGCGTGAACGTCCGCTATGCCGTCCACCCGGTCGCGGGCCGCATGCCGGGTCACATGAACGTCCTCTTGGCGGAAGCAAACGTTCCGTACACGATGCTCCACGACATGGACGACATCAACCCCGACTTCCAGCGGGCGGACGTCGCCCTCATCATCGGGGCCAACGACGTGGTGAACCCGGCGGCGCGGCACGACAAGGGGAGCCCGATCTACGGGATGCCCATCCTGAACGCGGACGAGGCGAAGCACATCATCGTGATGAAGCGGAGCCTGAACCCCGGCTTCTCGGGCGTCGACAACGAGCTGTTCTACCACGAACGGACCATGATGCTCTTCGGGGACGCGAGGGACAAGGTGATGGAGCTCGTCGCCGAGGTCAAGCAGCTCTGAGTCCCCGCCCGCCTAGCGGAACATCCGAAGTCGGCTCTCCACATCGTTGAGGTGCTCCCGGATGATCTCGGCGTCCCCCGCGCTCGGGTCGAGCTCCAGATACGCCTGAAGATCGGCGCGCGCCTTCAGGAACTCGCCCACTTCGTAGTGAAGGAGGCCCCGATCCCGGTGGTCCAGGGACGATCGGGGATCGAGAAGCAGCAGGAGGTCCAGCACCTGGAGGAGCTTCTCGAAGTCCTCCGAGGTCATGTAGAGGCCCTTGAGGTTGTAGAGCATTCGAGTCAGGGTCTCCCTCTCGGTGGCGGGTCGGAGGAACGCGGGATCGAGGGGAACCTCTTGGCCGGATCCCCCGCGTAGGAGGCTCTTCAGGTCCTCCTCCTCCAAAACTCGGCCGCCGTGAAACGGATCCACGAAGCGCGGGCCCCCTTCCTCTTCGAGGCGGACGAGATAGTGACCGGGGAACCCAACGCCCGCCAGCGTCAGGCCAGCCCTCGTTCCCACCTCGACGTACACGAGGGACAGGGTGATGGGTAAACCCGTCTTCCGTCGAAGGACCTCCCCGAGGAAGCTGTTCCTTGGATCGTTGTAGTCCTCCTCGTTCCCGCGAAAGCCGAGCTCGTCGAACAGATACCGATTCAGGATCTGAAGGCGACGTCCCTCGGGAGGCACGTCCTGCAGGCGTTCCCGAAGCTCCGCCGCCATCCGGTCCAGTTCCTCGAAGACGGACTTCACATCGGAAGGGGACGGCCCCAGTCGCCCCAGGAGCGTGGCTGCATGCACCAGATCAAGCGACTCTTCCTTCAGGACACGTTCCATCTCCTCGTAGAGACCCATGACGCCTGGGTGGAAGGCGGAAAACACGTTAAAGGGTAGGGCCGCCTCGTGAGCGCGGACAATCCGCCAAGGGAGGGTTCGGCGATGGAGGACAATGCGGACACCCGCGCCGCCAGGGAATATCACGAAGTGACGAAGCATTCTCCCACCAGCATCCGGACCGCCCTTCATCGCCTTGACTGGGCGAACAAACCTTCCCCGTTCAAGGTCTACGAGGATCTGCCGAGCACCCCGCTTCCGACCGATTTCTCGCCTCCCGACATGGCCACGCTACCCGCCATCTCGTCCGCGGGAGGGGGCGACGAACTGGACCTCAGGACCCTCGCCCAGGCAGTGTATTTCGCCGCGGGAATCACCAAGGAGGCGCGAACGCCGGACGGATCGACCCTTCACTTCCGGGCCGCCGCGGGCGCCGGCGCCCTCTATCCCATCGAGCTGTACGTGGTCTGCGAGGCCCTGGACGACCTGCCGGCGGGCGTCTACCACTTTGCGCCTCGGGCCTTTGCTCTCACCCAACTCCGGGATGGCGACTTCCGTTCCTACTTGGCCGAGTTGGCCGGAGAGGGGGAGTGGGGGGCCCCCGCGACCTTGGCCTTGACGGCCATTTTCTGGCGCAGCGCCTGGAAGTACCAGGCACGGTCCTACCGATACTGCTTTTGGGATGCGGGCACCATCCTGGCGAATCTTCTGGCCTCTGCGACGTCCGCGGGCCTGCGCGCCCCTCTCGTGGCCGGCTTCGACGACAGGCAGTTGAACCACCTTCTGGGCATCGATGGGGTCCGGGAGGCGAGCCTGTGTCTCGTCCCCCTAGGCCCTTCACGCGAGCTTCCTCCTGCGCGTCCGAAGGTTCCGCCCCTGGAGCTAAAAACCCTGCCCCTCAGCCGAGAGGAAGTCGCATACCCCCCGATTCAGGCCATGCACCACGCGTCCTACCTAGATGACCCGGAAATGATTCTACGGTGGAAAGGTTCCCTCTCCGGGAGGCCCGGCGGGGGAGAAGACCCAGCCTCTCCCCCTGTCCCGGTCAAGGACCAAGGAAGGCCGCTGGGGAAAACCATCCTGCGACGGGGCTCGACCCGCCACTTCCGACGGACCCCGATTGCCCAGGATCAGCTCCGTGCGATCCTCCACTATGCGACGCGCGGGTTCGAGGCCGACTTCCTGGACGGAATCGACACGCGACTCGTCGACCTCTACCTCATCATCAACGAAGTGACGGGGGTTCCCCCGGGGGCGTACCACCTACGCGTGGCGAGGACCGAATTCAAACATCTGAAGGAAGGGGACTTTCGTCAGTGGGCGGGTTATCTGGGGTTGGAGCAAGCCCTCCCCGCCGACGCGAGCGCGGTCGTTTTCTTCCTGGCGGACCTGGAGCGCGTGCTGGGGCGGTTTGGCAACCGGGGCTACCGGATCGCCCAGCTCGAGGCAGGCCTCCTCGGGGGGAGGATGTACCTGGCCGCGTACGCCCTGGGCCTGGGGGCCACCGGCCTCACCTTCTACGATGACGAAATCGTGGACTTCTTCTCACCCCACGCTGAAGGGAAGGACGCCATCTTCACGGTGGCCCTAGGCAAGGCCGTGGGGGTCCGCTCAAACGTCCGTCGGGTCCCGCCCCCCTTCGCCGAGGAAGGGTCTTGATCCTCTCCACCCCTCGCTGAGGCGGTGTTATGTAGCCAGGGCTCCCTTTGCGACCGTCGGGCATGGCGGGCGAGGAGGAAGAAGAGGAGACGGACCAGCTCGAGGACCTGGCCTCCAAAATCGAGCAGCTCGAAGGGGCCGTCAATCTCCTCCGCAAGCCGTACGCCGAGATCCTCGGTCACCTCGACCGTTTGCAGGAGATCGCCCGCTCTTACTTCCGGCTCCTGGATCTCCTCGACCGGTACGGATCCCTCTCCCCCGACATGGCCATCCCCGAGCTCAAAGATCCCATCTCCCGCGACATCGTGAAGGTCCTCTTTGAGAAGGGGGGCCGAAACATCTCCCAGATCACGGAGTCGGTGCGAAGGCTTCGGGGCAAAGCCTCCCGCCGCATCGTCCGGGAGCGGCTTCAGAACCTGGAGTCGAAGGGGGTCGTCGTGGCCTCAACGCAGTCTCGCGGGAAGGTCTACGACGTCTCGGAGGAGACCGCCCGGCGCTGGTCCAAGGTGTTGGGTCTGGCCGCGCCCGACTCGGACGAGAAGCCCGAAGGCTGAGACCCTTAGGTCTTCCAGGTCACGTAGGTCTGCAGGTACGGAACCGAGGCGACGATGACACCGACGATCCCGAAGAGGCCTCCGATGAGCCCTGCTGTGCCTCCGAGATACATGAGGGCGATGGACGCCACCAGGGCGAGAAGGACTCCCGTCAGGAGCACCTGCTGGAGCTGTCGAGCCGCGAAGATGAGGATGAGCCCGAGGACGATGGCAATGGCCTCCCCGGTAAGCTCGCTCAGCCGGATGTCCGCGACCGGCGTCTGAAGAAGGTAGAGGAGCGGTGCCAGGGCGATGGCAAGAATGCCTCCGAAGAGAAGCAGCTGCTGGGCCGAGCGGGTCACTTGGTCCCTTTTTGCCGTCATAGCAGGTCATGTCCCTGGCGTGGAGCGTATTAATACCCAATAATCCGAATATCGGATTTGATACCAAGGCACACGCGATCCCATCTTGCGCCGGAGCGGTCACAAGTGCCCAGTTCCTTTAAGCCCCCGAGCGTAGCTTGCCTATCCAGGTGTAAAGATGACTAGCAAAGACGCAGAGGAAATCCAGGCGATTCTCTCCGTGGTCTCCTCCGAGGTCCCCAAGCTTCTGAACGCCGTTTCCGACTCCCTCTTCGGGGCAGAGCAGACGGGCAGGTACGCCCAGGCGGTCTCCGACTTCTACAAGAGCCTCCGCGAGGCGGGCATGGATGAGGACAAGGCCTTCGAGCTCACGAAGGACTTCATGGATCGGAGCAACCTGGCGGGGATGATCCAGGAGATGATCGGCAAGGCCGACTGGTCCGAGCATCGCCAGGACGATTGGGAGTCTGAGATCGAGAAGAAGGTCAAGAAGAAGATCAAGGAACGGCTCGAGGACGACGACTTCGAGATCGATTTCGAATGAGCGAAGCGCGCGACATCATGGGGGTCGTCTTCACACAGGTGCCCCTTCTCGTTGCCCGACTGGGCTCGAGCGCGCTCCGACTACTCTTCGGGAGCCGCCGGGCAGCGTGGTCGTTCAAGCGGAAGCTGCGAAAAGGGGGCATGAGTCGGCGGCGTGCACGGCAGCTTGCGGGGGAATATCGTCGCCAAGTGGACGTCTTTCGGATCATGCGTCGTTTCCTCCGAGAGAGACCCTGGCAATAGATGGCGGACGACCGCTACGCGAGCACGGATTTCCTGTCGGTTGCCCTGATGTGAGAGAACC
>JAZFPV010000123.1:0-4025 GCA_036444795.1 Thermoplasmata archaeon | reverse complement strand
AGGGCTTCCGGGAGCTCCTGCGGGAGGCCTACTTCGAGGGGGCAAACGGCCTCGTCGCGGCCTGCGATCTGACGCGGCCGGGAAGCCTGCTGGATCTGGAGGACTGGATCGCCGCGGTGTACCGGATTGCGGGGCGAGTCCCCCTGGTCATCGTGGCCAACAAATCCGACCTGACGGAGCACACCGTTGTCACGGAGGAAGAGGTCGAGGCGTTCGCCCGCCGGCATGACTGCGAGTACTTTGTCACGAGCGCGAAAATGGGAGAGGGAGTCGAGGACGCTTTCTTGGCCATCGGCCGGGGAATGGCCCGGCGGGCCGAGCCTTCGGGGGGCGATTGAGGTCCTCGGATATCGAACATGATAACGGCGTCTATAGGGTTTTATAACTCAACCCAGAGTAGTTCAGATTGCGCGTGGGGCGTGTTCAATGGGCGAGCAAGAGAAGATGAAGGTTAAGGTCTGCCTCGTCGGCGAGGGAGCCGTGGGGAAGACCTGTCTCATCCGGCGTTTCGTGCATGACGAGTTCGACGACCGGTACATCTCCACCCTGGGGGCCAAGGTCTCCAAGCGGGAGATCATCGTGGACGGCGCCAACGGCGGAGAAGTGGCCGTCGACATGACGATCTGGGACATCATGGGCGAGAAGGGCTTCCGGGAACTTCTCAAGGAGGCCTACTTCCACGGCGCCCAGGGCGTCCTGGCCGTCTGTGACCTGACGCGCCGCGACACCCTTTACGACCTTCACGATTGGGTGAAGGCGGTCAACAAGGTAACCGGCGAAATCCCCGTCCAGTTCCTCGCGAACAAGAAAGACCTCACCGAGCAGAAAAGCTTCGAGGACAAGGAGATCGAGGACGTGGCCTCGAAGTACAACTCCGCCTTCGTCTACACGAGCGCCAAGACCGGTGACAACGTGAGCGAGGCGTTCGAGAAGCTGGCCCGGATGATCGCCAAGCGCCTGGTGCCCCAATAGAGACGGCGGACGCCCTCTCAGCTGGCGCCTTGCGAACCCACCTACCGATTCCTTGAGTACACGCTTCCAGGGCGTATTCTACTGAACAGCGGCGGGTTGTTCCCGGGGGTCTCGAAGGATGATGCCCTAGGCCGACTTCCAGACTTTTGGTTCGGGTGCCCTCACGCGCGGGCCTGGCTGCCCCTCCCGATTCTCTGGGAGAAGCTTTAATATGAATGTTGAAGTATTTTGTACCGTTCAGACGGGATGACGATCCATGGGTGTTAGGGAGAAAAAGGCAACCACGGAAGATTTCTTGCCTTCTCTCGAGGAGTGGATCGAAACCCAGGAGTTCGAAACCACCGCAGACATCCGCGTCCCCGAGGGTCTGGTGGAACAGGTCATCGGGCAGGAGGCGGGTGTTCGGGTTGTCCGCAAGGCCGCGGAGCAGAGGCGTCACGTGATGCTCATAGGCGATCCTGGGACGGGCAAGTCCATGATGGCCCGGGCGATGTCCGAACTCCTCCCACGGGAGGAACTCCAGGACACCATTGTCTACCACAACCCGGAAGACCCGAACGAGCCCAAGATTCGCATTGTGCCCGCGGGCAAGGGCAAGGAAATCGTCCAGGCCCACAAGGCCGACGCCATGCGTAAGAAGGAGCAACGGGCCTCGATGATGACCACGATCATCGTGGTGATCGTCCTTATGTCCGCCCTCCTCGCCTTCATCACCGTGCCTCCGCAGCCGATGATTCTCCTGTTCGGCATCCTGATCGCCGTCATCATTTTCTGGGCCACCCGGACCATGGGGAATCGCCAGGACATGTTGGTCGTCCCCAAGCTGTTGGCCGGCCACGACCCCGATGACATGCCCCCCTTCATTGACGCGACGGGTTCGCACGCGGGCGCCCTGTTGGGCGATGTCCGTCATGACCCGTTCCAATCCGGCGGCCTCGAGACGCCATCCCACGAGCGTGTGGAGTCGGGATCCATCCACAAGGCCCACAAGGGCGTCCTCTTCATCGACGAGATCAACACGCTCCGACTCGAGAGCCAGCAGAGCCTTCTGACCGCCTTGCAAGAGAGGCAGTTCAGCATCGTGGGCCAGAGCGAGCGGAGCGCGGGGGCGATGGTCAAGACCGAGCCCGTCCCCTGCGATTTCATCCTCGTGGCGGCCGGAAACCTGGACGCCGTCGGCAATATGCATCCCGCTCTTCGGTCCCGCATTCGCGGGTACGGGTACGAGGTGTACGTGAAGAGCGTCATGCCCGACACCTTGGAGATGCGCGAGAAGATGGTCCGATTCGTCGCCCAGGAGGTCGTCAAGGACGGCAAGATCCCCCACTTCAACAAAGAGGGGGTCCGGGAGGTCATCCACGAGGCGCAGCGGCGGGCGGGTCGCCGGGGTCAGTTGACCTTGCGACTCCGCGAACTGGGTGGCCTGATCCGGGTCGCAGGAGACATCGCCCGCGAGGACGACGACCCGATCACCACGGCCGACCACGTCGTCGCCGCCAAGAAGATGGCCCGCAGCCTGGAGCAGCAGGTGGCTGACCGCTACATCGCGCAGCGCAAAGACTACAAGACGTTCGTGACCGAGGGGTCCATGGTCGGAGTCGTCAACGGCATGGCGGTCCTGAACGCAGACCCCAGCATGTCGGAGTTCTCGGGCATCGTGCTGCCCATCGTCGCCGAGGTAACCCCGGCTCAGA
The DNA here is from genome assembly GCA_036444795.1 of Thermoplasmata archaeon. Classification (GTDB taxonomy): domain Archaea; phylum Thermoplasmatota; class Thermoplasmata; order RBG-16-68-12; family JAJISG01; genus JAJISK01. Next base: position 1,359 of record JAZFPV010000123.1, on the reverse strand, counting down.
GTCGAAATGATGGCAAGATCATCGCCACGGGCCGGTTGGGCGAGATCGCTCGGGAGGCGGTCCAAAACGTGTCCGCCCTCATCAAGAAGTACACGGGCGAGGACATCAGCAACCACGACATCCACGTCCAGTTCGTTGGGACCTACGAGGGGGTGGAGGGGGACAGCGCCTCCATCTCCGTGGCCACGGCCGTGATCTCCGCCCTCGAAGACGTCGAGGTGGACCAACGGTGTGCCATGACGGGTTCCCTGAGCATCCGAGGGCAGGTCCTGCCCGTGGGCGGGATCACCGCCAAGATCGAGGCGGCGGCGGAAATGGGCTTCAAGAAGGTCATCATCCCCAAGGCCAATCTCAACGACGTCCTCATCGAGAGTCGCTACAAGGGCGAGATCGAGATCATCCCGGTGGACACGATGAAGGAGGTCCTGGAACAGGCCTTGGTCGGTCCGCAGAAGGGTCGCCTCGTGAGCAAACTGGACGACATGGCTTCGCCTCGAGGCGAACCCATCATCCCCTCGGATCGAGCCGTCCCCCAGTAGGGGCGTTCGGTTGACAGAGGGCGAACCCACGCGGGTTCTCTTTGTGGGTCGCTTCCAGCCGTTCCATCTCGGCCATCTTTCCATGGTGAAGTTGTTGGTGGGCGAGTTTGACGAAGTGGTCGTCATTCTCGGGAGCAGCCAGGCCTCGCACACCGTCGAGAATCCGTTTAGCCTGGAGGAACGGACCCGGATGATTCGGGAGAGCCTCCAGGCCGAGGGCGTGGAAGCCGTCCAAATCGTGCCCCTGCGCGACCTGGGGGATCACGCCGCCTGGCTGCGAGAACTCGTGATCCTCGCCCCGACCTTTGAGGCCGTGGTGAGCCACGATACCGCGACACGGCACATCTTCAGTGAGGCGGGGTACCCGGTTCTGGACCGCGCGCTTCGGGACCGAGAGGTCCTCTCCGGCACGGAGGTCCGGAGACGCATGCGGACGGGACAGGAGTGGGATGAGCTGGTGCCCACGGCGGTCCAGGTCATCATCCGAGAGCTGGATGGCGTCGACCGCATCCGCTCCATCGAAGATCAGTAGACGACCATCAGCGCCAGGATGGTCCCGACCGAGAGGCCAGACACCGCGAGATTCAGGGAGGAAGGCCATGGCCGCCCCAAAGCGGCGATGCGCCCCCACGTCTCGTCTACGTGGCGCCAGGTGAGCGTGCCCGGTTCCGCGAGGGCATCGAGGAAGAGGTGCGAGGCGAGGCCGGTCAGGCAGGCGCCGAGGAGAAGCCAGAGAGAGTCAGGGGGGAGGAGGCCAGCCCAGGCCCCGAGGGTCAGCGCGGAGAGAACGAGGAAGGCCCAAAGAAGGCCGTAGGCCAGG
>JAZFPV010000122.1:0-6112 GCA_036444795.1 Thermoplasmata archaeon | reverse complement strand
CAGTAGACTCTCTTCAACGCCAAAATCATTCGTGATGGGATGGGAGTATACGCTGCTGAGAGGATCTTCTTCGAATCCCTTGTAGAGGGCCCCGAGCACCATGTTCCGCGTATCTTCTTCTTTCAGGTCGGTCATGGCCGCCATCCCTAGGCATTAGCTGAGAAGTCCTTCAGCCTTAGTACGGAAGGAATTTCCCCACCGTCCTCTGGCGATTCTCTTGGAGTCAACGTTGCCTCCACCACAGCGATATCACTTGAGTTCTCATAAAAGCTCAATGCACCGACACTTCTGAAACTGCGTCTGATTCGGTACTCAACCAACTTCCGATGCAACAGAACCCGAATCCCGGCTCGGTCGCCTTAGGGGGAGGTTCCTCAAGGCAACGGGTCTTTCAAGGGCGGTCGTCGCCGTTTTTGGTGACTCCTGCGGCAGCCTCCTATAGCCTGTTCAGGCTTAACCACCCCGACCCAGATCGTCAGGGGAATCATCAAGATTTCGGCGGCGACAGGTGCCTCGAGGAAGGCAGTGCCCGCAGTGTCGGTTAGGGCGTAATCTCCGATCCCCTCGACCCAACCCCTCGAAGACCCATGCTCCAGGCAAGAGGGGCTCGCGTATGGAGAGCCGGCGGAACGCGAGGGGAAGCAAGGTTCTTAGAACGGGGGTCCTTGGAAGGGGTGTGATGGACCTCCTAGTGGAGGCGGCAGACGCCGCGAAGCGAGCCGTCGTGTCGGTGGATCCGGCCGAGTGGGGACAGCATGTGGGAATCGGGGCCGACGGGAGCCCGACTTCGGTCATCGATCGGGCGGCCGATCAGGCGATTCGGGAGGTGATCGAGGCCTCCGGCGAGGCCCTGAACTACGTGAGCGAGGAGTCAACATCGGAGGAACAGGGCGCGGAGTGGACCATCGTGGTCGACCCCGTGGATGGGACACACAACGCCGTGGGAGACCTCCCCGACTACTCTGTGTCTCTGGCCATCTCCCGGGAAGACCTCCTGGGGGCGCAATGGGGCCTCGTGCGCAACCTCACCAACGGTTGGACGTACCAGGCCGAGAAGGGGAACGGGGCCTTCCTGAATGGACGGCGCATCAAAGTGTCGGCCTACGACCCAAAGAACTCCCTCTTCTCTCTCTATTTGGGAGACCGGGCGGCACCGAAGGCTTTCGAGTTGGCCCGCCAGTGCCGAAGGGTAAGAAACCTCGGGGCCGCATCCTTGGACATGTGCCTGGTGGCATCCGGGTCCGCCGACCTGTACTACATGGCGACCACGACCCGTCAGCTGGAACTTCGGATCACAGACGTGGCGGCCTCTTCGCTTATCGTTCGCGAGGCAGGGGGCGAGGTGTACAACCTCCACGGAGACCCCTTGAACATGTCTCTGGACGCACGCGCGCGCTCAAATCTCTTCGCGGTCGGTGACCCCGGCTTGTTGGAGGTAGTGCTGTGAGGTTTGGCGTCACGGCGAATCCCAAATCCACCCGGGCCGTGGAGGCCTCTCGCTCCGTTGTGGAGACTCTCCGTCGCGAGCATAAGGTCCTCATCGAAGAGAACCTGGCCGCCGTCTTGGGGGAAGAAGGAGCGTCCCTCGACTCGATGAACATGGATTTCTTGGTGACGGTGGGCGGCGACGGAACCATATTGCGGGCCCTTCAGCTGGGGGATTTCCAGATCCTTGGCGTCAACACCAGCCGGGTCGGTTTCCTCACGGAAGTGGGCCTGGACGGCGTGGAGGGGGCCTTGCAGAGGCTCGCAGACGGGGATTTCTCTATCGAGGAACGCATCAAGCTCCGGGTCGAGGTCGACGGTCGAAGGATGCCCGATTGCACGAACGAGGCCGTCATCCACACGGCGAGCCTGGCCAAGGTGCGGCGCTTTCTCATTTCCATCGACGGGGAACCCGCGTCGAGGGTAGAGGGGGACGGCGTGATCATCGCCACGCCCACGGGGTCGACCGCGTATTCCCTCTCCGCGGGCGGCCCGGTCCTCGACCCGCGAGTCCGGGGCTTCGTCATCACGGCCCTGGCACCTTTCCGCCAGACCCTTCGGCCCACGGTCGTTCCGGCGGACGCCCAGGTGCAGGTCCAGCTTGTGGGGGAAGGCACCTCGCTTCTCGTTCTCGACGGGCAACAAGAGGAGGAATTGAAGTCGCGATCACGGCTGGACTTCGCAGTCGCCAAACGGAAGGCGCGCTTCGTCCGATTCGCCGACGATTTCTACAGCCGCGTTCGGGAGAAGCTTATGGAGGGTCCCGGCCCGTGAGGCGGGCCACGGCCATCCGAAGGGACACCCTCGAGATGGTCCTAGGGGCCTCCCGGGACAGCCACCCGATGGAGTTCGGCGCCATCCTTCGGGCTGAAGAAGGGGTCGTCTCGGAACTCCTCCTGGTCCCGGGCACGATCGGAGGGGAGTCCCACGCCATCTTTAGCCTCCACAACCTCCCCGTCGACTTCACGGTCGTCGGAACCGTCCACTCCCATCCGACCCCCGATCCACGGCCCTCCCGGCAGGACCTCGACTTCTTTCATCGAATCGGTTACCTCCACATCATCGCCGCCCACCCGTACGACGACGCCTCCTGGCGGGCCTGGGATCGGCAAGGGAATGCCTATCCCCTGACCATCGTCGAGTGAGCCCGCTCGTAGAGAGCCTCGAGGCGGTCCACCACCGAGGCCAGGGAGAACTGCCGTTCCGCCTTATCGCGCGCGCGACGTCCCATCTCCTTCCGCAGGCCCTCGTCCTCCAGAAGGGTCCGGATCTTCACGGCGATGTCCCTTGCGTCGATGGGGTCAATCCGGAGCCCCTCTCGTCCCTCCTCAATCACCTCGCGGACACCCGGGACGTCGGACACAATGACGGGCTTGCCGCTCGCCATCGCTTCCAGGGCCGCAATACCAAAGGCCTCGAGACGCGAGGTGGAGGGGAGAACCAAGAGGTCGGAGGCGGCGTAATACCGCGGGAGCTCCTGGGAGGACACGCGGCCGGCGAAGTGGACCCGGCCCTCGAGGGCAGGCAGGGTCGCCATCTTTCGCAACAGCGGCTCGCGAGGTCCCGTCCCTACCATGAGGAGATGCGCCGGGAGGTCGCGCATGGCTCGAAGCAGGTAATCCGATCCTTTGTGCGGGACCATCCGTCCGACGAATAGGACGAGGGGCTCGTCCCCTGGGATTCCGTGTCGAGCCCGGATGTCTCCCGCGGGGACGTTCGGATGAAACCGATCGATGTCGACGGGATTCGGGATCGTCATCGTGTCTTGATCCCAGACGGCCCGGGAGGTCGCCGCATACGTCCTCGTGGTGGTGATGATCCCCACGGCCCGATCCATCGTGTAGGCTTCCAGGGTGCGATGGAACAGCCCCAGAATGGGGGGGCCCCACGGACCCTGGATCTCCGGGTCGCAGTGGTAGGTGATGAGGAGAGGGACCCCCGTGGTCTCGGCGGCACGAGCCGCGAAGTAGGCGGGGAGGGGGGAGGGGGTGTGGGCGTGATACAGGTCCGCCTCCACGCCGCGAATGTCCCGGGCCATGGTCAGAGTGACGGGCGATTGGAAGAGGGTCAGGAGCGACGGCGAGCGGAGGACCTGTAGCCCTCCGATCCACTCCTCGCGCGCGTCTCCGTCGTCCGCACTGGTGACCACGGTCAGGCCATGGCCCCGGCGATGCAACTCCTGGCTGATGCTCATAACATGGGACTCGACGCCGCCGAGGTGCGGGTGGAAGTAGGGACTGACCTGCACGATCCGCATGTCAGTAGATGCGACTCTTCGGTGCGATGTTCCCGCGGACGGAGGCGCCGGGACCGATGGCCGTCTCCTCCCCGATGATCGTACCCACGTCGATGGACACGTTCACGCCCGTCTTTACCCGGTCGCCCATGATCACCCCCAACTTACGCAGGCCTGTCTCTACGCGTCGGCCCTTGATCGTCACCGAGACGCGCCGACCGTCCAGGCGAAGGTTGGCCACCTTCGTACCCGAACCCAGGTTACACGCCTCGCCGATGATGCTGTCCCCCACGTAGCTGTGATGAGGCACATGGGCGTCCGTCATGAGGATGGAGTTCTTGATCTCGCAGGCATTGCCCACGCGGGCCCCGGGACCCACGTAGGTGGCCGGCCGCAGGTAGCAATTCGGGCCTACGTGGCTTCCGCGGTCCAGGAGGACCGGGCCCTCGATCACCGCGCCCGACCGGACGCGAGCCCCCTCCTCGACGCGAACGCGACCCTGCAGAACGGCGCCATTCTCCACCTCCCCCGCGACCTCAGGCTCGATTCCCTGCAAGAGCAGCTCGTTGGCCTTCAGGAGGTCCCAAGGATAGCCCACGTCGAGCCAGGGGCCTTCGAGGCGATGGACCCCGACTTCTCCCTCCTGGAGGAGGAGTTTGAGGGTATCCGTAATCTCGTACTCGCCCCGAGGCGAGCGAGGGGTCTCACGGATGAACCCGAAGACCTCGTCGTTGAATAGGTAGATACCCGCATTTACCCACGGGCTGGCCGCCTCGGTCGGCTTTTCCTCGAGGGAGACGAGTCGATCCTCTTCCAGGGTCACCGTACCGAAGAGCTCGGGGTGCTCGGTTTTCGCCACCGCCATCACGGTTCGTTTACCCCTGCCATGGGCCTTGAGCATCGCCTTTAGGTCCTGCGCGTCGAAGATGACGTCCCCGTTCAGGCAGAGAAAACGGGACCCGACGTGGCCCTCGGCCAGAGCAATCGCCGAGGCGGTGCCCTCCAGGGGCTCCTGCTCCACATAGGCAAGTGTCATCCCCCCGGTCCTCCCCGCGAAGTGATCCTTGAGCAGGCGGCCGCGCCACCCGAGGAGGACCACCGCGGACGAAATGCCGGCCGTCTCCAGCCGCTCGAAGATGTGCCCCAAGAAGGGCTTCCCCGCGACGGGGAGGAGGGGTTTGGGCCGATGTGCAGTCAGGGGACGCATGCGCGTCCCCTCCCCCGCCGCCAAGAGGAAGGCCTTCATGCGATGGCCCCGGAAACCTTCGCACGGAGAGCTTCGTATATCTCCGTTGTCCTCGCCTCATCTCGGGCCTCCACGGTCAGTCGAACCACGGGCTCGGTCCCCGAGGCTCGGACGACCGCCCAAGCGTCGTCGAAGGAAAAGCGCCAGCCGTCGAGGCGGCTGACCTCCGAAGCGTCGACGGCCTCCATGGCCTCCTGGAGCGGCGTGAGGTCGCGGTCGGCCGGATCGTACGCCACAACCCCTCGCAGGAGGGGGTAGTCCGGAAGGTCCTCGAGCTGCTCTCCGAGAGGCCCGTCCTGGAGCAGGGTGCAGAGGCGTGCCGCGGCGTACGGTCCGTCGGGGCAGAGGGCGAACTCGGGGAAAATCCAGGTGCTGGACGCCTCTCCGGCCAGGTCCGCTTCCTCTTGAACGAGCGCCTCGGCCACGTAGACATCGCCCACCCGGCTCCGCACCACGGCGTCCTTCCCTAGGGCGTCCTCCAGGATCATGGAGGCATCCACGGGCGCCACGACCCGACGCGCCCCGATGGCTCGGGCGAAGAGGATGAGGAGTTTCTCGGGTTTCACCATCCGGCCCTCCTCATCCAACGCCACCATGCGGTCTCCGTCCCCGTCGTGGGCGATGCCGAGGGAAGCCTCGGAACCCCGGACCCGTCGGCTCAGATCGGTGAGCGCTTCTTCCCTGGGCTCCGCCCCCCGTCCGGGGAAGGCGCCGTCGGGTTGGCAGTTGAGGCAGGCCACATCACACCCGAGCCTCCGCAGGACCTCGGGGGTCACGAGGCTGGCGCTCCCGTTCCCGCAGTCGAGAACCACTTGGGTTTCGGCCGACTCCACAGCCGAGAGGATCTTCTCCTGGTGCTCCCGCAGGCCTCCGGGAAGGGGATAGATCGACCCCGCCTCCATCCAAGGTACGGGCGGGGAGGGGGTGGCCAAGGCCGCCTCGAAAGCCCCCCGCCGGTTCTCGTCGAAGGCCATGCCCGAGGGAAGCCAGAGTTTCAGCCCGTTGTACTCGGGGGGATTGTGGGAAGCCGTGACCATGGCCCCTGCGTCGAACCGAGCGGCGAGGTGGGCCAGCGTGGGGGTGGTGACGAGACCCGCGTCGTGCACTTCTGCCCCGCGGGAGGTCGCCCCCGCAGCAAGGGCCTG
>JAZFPV010000121.1:0-2078 GCA_036444795.1 Thermoplasmata archaeon | reverse complement strand
AGAGGCTTGATGACCGTGTTGGCCTTCACCTCGTGATCGTACTGCCGGATCACGAGTTCCTTGCTTGCGACGTTGGGAGAGCCGAGGAGGTCGAGAAGGGCGATGCCGTAGTCGGACGGTTCCGTGGGCGGTCGATCCGGAGCCGACTGGGCCACGCGTCTCTCGTAGGGCCGTTCGTATTCGGGGCCCTCGGTGTAGAAGGCCAGGTCCATGTCCAGGACGTTCTCGCCTCGATAGGAAACCTGAACGATTTTCTCTGGGAGGACACGCCCGATGGGAGTCGCGGGGACGTCCCACAGATCGAAGATGGCGAGCACTTCGTCCACGCTCGCTTCCGGCACCGCCAGCATCATCCGTTCCTGCGACTCGCTCACCCAGATCTCCCAAGGGGCCAGGTCCGGCTCTTTGAGGGGGACCATCTCGAGGTTGACCTCCGCGCCGTACCCCCCGGCGATGGCCATCTCGCCGACCACGCAGCTCAGGCCTCCGCCTCCCAGGTCCTTCATCCCGCTCAGGAGCCCTCGGTCCACGGCCTCGAGACAGGCGTGGATCAGCGGTTCCTTCATGATCGGGTCTCCGAGCTGCACGGCCCCGGCCTGCCACTCCTCCCACATCTCGTCCGTCAGCTCGAGGGAGGCGAAGGTGACCCCGTGGATGCCGTCCCGGCCTGTCTTCCCACCCGCCAGGATGAAGACGTCCCCTGGACCTGCCACCGCATTGCGCAGGATGCGGTCCTTCCTCGCGAAGCCCACGCACCCCACGTTGACGATGATGTTGCCCGTGTACCCCTCATCAAAGAAGATGGATCCGGCGACCGTGGGGACACCGACTCGGTTGCCGTAGTCACGGATGCCGGCGACCACGCCACCGAAGAGATACCTCGGATGTTTCACCCCGGGCGGAAGGGCATCGTAGGGGAGATCCAAGGGCCCGAAGTGGAGGGGATCCACCAAGGCAATCGGCTTCGCGCCCATGCAGAGCACGTCTCGAAGGATGCCCCCGATCCCCGTGGCGGCGCCGCCGTAGGGTTCCACGGCGCTGGGGTGGTTGTGACTCTCGAGCCGCAGCGCATACGCGTAATCTTCATCGAACTCCATGACCCCCGCGTCTCCCCTCAGGAGAACCGAGGGGGCTTCGATGCCGAGAAGGAACTCCCGGAGGAAGGGCTTGGAGGACTTGTAACAGCAGTGCTCGGACCAGGCCTGTCCTAAGGATTGGAGCTCCGCGTCCGTGGGAGGCCGGCCCCGCTTGCGGAAGTACGCCTGGAGCCGGCGCATCTCCTCCACGCTGAGGGCCAGACCGAGGTCCTTACTGATGCGCGCCAGGTCTTCGTCTCCGGCCTCCAAAAGGTCGATTCGGTAGAGGGGGAAGGGGGCCTTCACCCGACGAATCAGCTCATCCACCGCTGTGCCTCGCTATCATAAGAGTGCGGGCTAATTAACCTTAGGAAGGATTTGGCTGACTAATTTTCATTAGTTGGGCTGTCAGTGAAGAAGGATACTGAATGGCCATTCTCAGCCACCACATTGGCCCCATTGGCCCCAAGACTAATGGCTAAGGTCGAAGCCTTGTAGTCCATTCGGCCATTGGACCACAACGAGCTGCGACTTCCGCCCAGAGGAGGCCCTGAGCCTTTGATACTACTAGGCGCCTCAATCAGCCTATTAGGCTCCAGTGAGCCATGTGACAGTTGGCGGAGGAATGACCCCACCTTTCAATTGCACCTGCTTAAGCTCATCTGAGTCTACATAGGCACGCGCCTTCTCTAAGTCGGTAACCTCGAAGAGCAGCACAATGCTGTTCATGTCATCCGAGTTGCGGAATACGTGGTGCTCTCCCATCCCGTTCGACGCACGCTTCGATTCGTTCTCGTCATACACAGCTCTCCACTTAGAATAGTCTTGGACTCTGACCTGGATTAAAAGAGATGTCATGGGGACCCAGATGGACATTCCTACTATAATGTCTTCCGCAAGGCTGCGCGCAATTGGCCATCCTCCTCCCGGCGGCGTTCGTTGCACCACGATTCAAATCTTCCTGAATGGTTGGCATTTTAGCACCCATTCGACCGGAACTCA
>JAZFPV010000120.1:0-4792 GCA_036444795.1 Thermoplasmata archaeon | reverse complement strand
TTCCGGGGATCCTCGCCCACCGAGGGGCCAAGATCCAACTTCTCGACCTGCCCGGTCTCACGGAAGGGGCCGCGCGGGGACGTGGTCGTGGTCGAGAGGTCCTCTCTCAGGCCCGCATCGCCGACCTCCTTCTCCTGATGGTCGATGTCGAGCGCTCGGATCCCGGTCCGCTTCTCCGTGAAGTCCACGACGGCGGTCTTCGCCTGAATGAGGCGCCTCCCCGAATCACCGTCCATAAGAAGGACCGCGGCGGGCTTACGGTGATTCAGTCCGTCCAGCAGACCGACCTGGGAGAGGAAACCATCCGGGCCATCGCCCGGGAGTGGGGCCTCGTGAACGGCGAAATCGTCCTGCAGGAGGACTTGACCCTGGAGCGAGTTGTGGACTTCTTCGCGGCGAATCGCGTCTACCTTCCCGCCATTCTCGTACTGAACAAGACCGACCTCATTACGCCAAGGGCCCTTGCCCGCCTCCAACAGGGCCTAGGAGGGTGGACCGTCGTGCCCATCTCGGCCAAGGAGGAGACCGGGATCGACGCCCTCATCGAAACCGTGTACGGGCGCCTCTCCTTCATTCGGGTATACCTCCGGCCGCGGGGCCAACGGGACGCTTCCGAAGAGCCCGTCATCCTCCGGGGCGGCGCCACGGTCGCGGACGTCTGCCGGCTCCTGCATCGGGCGTTCATCGACCGGTTTCGCCACGCGGAGGTGTCGGGCCCGAGCGCCCGGTTCCGGGGGCAGCGGGTGGGGTTGGACCATGCGCTCAAGGATGGGGATGTCCTCTCGATCGCGACGCGGCCGGGCTAGGTAGGGGGTTCCCCCTCCTCGATGACGGCCCCCGCCCTTCGTACCACCCTCCTCGCCTCTTTGAGGCTGAAGCTCGAGTGATCGGCAATCGTGGCGGCGTCCGCGCCGGCGAGCTTGTCGAGATTGTCGATCCCCAGGCTCCTCAGCTCCTTCTCTCGGGCCTTTCCGATTCCGGAAATGCTGTCGAGGCCGCGCTTGCTCCGCACACGAGGACGGCCCACAGGCGCGTATCGACGCACCACCACCACCAACGGGATGAGGATCGCCAGGGCGATGAGGACGTAGGGGACGATGTTGGCACCCGGTGAAATCGTAAACGGGACACGCGGGGAAAGCCGCGGTGTCGTGCCGTCGGTGGGGTCAAACTCGGCGGTGATCACGGCGCTTTGGCCTGCTACCGTCACGCGGACCTGATCCCCCACGTTGGCGTTATGGAGGTGAAGAAGGACGCTGTAGTCGCCTCCGAATCCTGCGGACCCCGCCGAGGCGGGGACCAGGGGATCGGTGATGTCCACCAGGTCCACCCGGACGAACATCCCGGGCATCCCGAAGGAATCCGCGATGTTGCCCTGGACGTGGTAGCGATGGTCCTCCTCATGGGTGGCGGCGGCGAAACCCGCGAGGGCAAGCAAACCGAGTGTCAGGAGGAGAAGGACCTTTCGCATCCCTACCACCGGATGTGGTGCATGCGCGATAAATCTTCTGCGAAGGGTCTGAGTTCCTCAGGGAGAGGAACGCCGTCCAACCCCTCCCGGAGGGCCAGGCCCTTCTCCTTCTTCTCCTTCCAAACCGACGAATTGAAGTCCAGTAGGACAGGCGTGAGGGCCAACCACTCGCCTCCCTCCCCCTCCTCGGCCGTCGGCAGAGCCTCGCGGTGGACGGACCCACCGTACATCTCTCTCCAGATGATGTCCGTGATGAAGGGGGAGATGGGCGCCAGAAGACGGAGCAAGTCGCGCAGGACCTGATGAAGGACATGGAGGGCCGCCGGGTCCCCGTCGTAGGCGCGGTGCTTTACCATCTCCATGTAATGGGGGGCGAAGAGATTCCACAGGAAATCCCGCACGCGGTTGGCCGGCCCGAAGAAGTTGAAGTCCTGGAAGCCCTCCTGGGCGTCCTCGACGAGCCGGTTCAGCTCGGCCAGGATCCAACGATCCGTGGCGGCGAGCTCCCCCGCCTCCGCCTTCGATTCCGGGAAGGAAGAGATGAAGCGCGCCACGTTCCAGAGTTTGGTGAGGAACTTCCGGGCCCCCCTAATCCTGTCCTCGGAGACCCGGAAGTCCTCGCCCACGTTGGTCTCGCTCGCGGCCCAGAAACGGAAGGCGTCCACGCCATACTCCTCGAAGACGGGGCCCGGCTCGACGACGTTGCCGAGGCTATCGTGCATGGCGCGGCCGAGCCTGTCCAATCCCATCCCGTGGATGAAGACGTGCTCGAAGGGTTTCTGCCCGAGAAGCCTGTAGCTCTTCAGGAGCGTGTAGTACAGCCAGTTCCGGACGATGTCTCGGCCCTGGGGGCGGAGGGAGGCGGGGAATTGGGCCTTGAAGAAGGCGTCGTCTTGGTGGTAGAGGGTGGCCACGAGGTTGGTGTTGCTCGAGTCCATCCAGGTATCGAAGACGCCCTGTTCGCCCCGGAAGGCGGTCCCCTGGCAGTGGGGGCAGACCTCGAAGGGCGCCGGGTCCTTCCAGGGCCGGTAATAGGGGCCAGGCGGGGGGGCAAGGGCCTCGCCACAGTCCTCGCAGTACCACAACGGAATTTCTGTGTGGTAGTATCGTTGTCTCCCGACGGGCCAATCGATGGTGAGGGCGTCGATCCAATCCAGGAGAAGCTGTCGGTGGCGGCTCGGATGGAATTCCATCTCTCCCACGAGCTCTCGGAGCGCGGGGAGAGCATCCAGTTGCCGCATGTACCAATCCTCCGTCTGGACGAACTCGATGGCGTCGCCGGATCGGCCGCAGACCGGAGTCTTGTGTGCGATTTCCTCCACCTTCTCGATGACACCGGCCTCCACCAGGTCGGAGGTGATCGCGTGGCGTGCCTCGACCACCGTCATGCCCTCGTAGGCCCCCGCCGCCGCGGTCATCCGCCCCTCCTCGTCGATGGCCGCCACGGGGTTGAGGGCGAGCTCCCGAAAGAGCCGGATGTCGGTGGTATCGCCGTACGAGCAGATCATGGCGGCCCCGGTCCCGAACTCCGGATCGGCCGCGGGGTGGGGGTAGACCTGGACCTCTTTCCCGATGGGAGGGACGAGGAGGGTCGCCCCTTGCAAGTCCGTATAGCGGTCATCGTCCGGGTGAACGACGACCGCGTCGCATGCGAAGAGGAGCTCCGGACGGGTGGTGGCGATGGTAACGCCCGCGCCCTCCTTTCCTGGGAGGACAACGTGGACCAGCTTTGCGGGGCGGGTCTCGTACTCGATGTCCGCCTCCGCGATGACGGTCCGGTCGCCGGGGCAGTAGAACGTCGGCCGGAGGTCGCGGTAGAAGTAGCCCTGCGCGAAGAGCTCGAGGAAAATCCCCTGGGACATCGCCCTGTACTCCGGGGAGTCGGTCTCGTAGTAATGGTCGTCAAAGTTGGCGGAAAAACCGATGCGGTGGACGGTCTTCAGGTACACCTCCGACTGCCGGTCCACCTCCTCCCGACACACGTCGATGAACTCCTGGCGATCCCACTCATGGAGAGGCTTGTCGTACTTGCGCTCGACCGTCCGTTCGATGTTGATCCCGTTCCGATCGAGGCCGAACGGGAAGAGGACCTCGTATCCCCGCATTCGAAGGCTCCGAGCGATCATGTCGATCAGGGAGTAGCTCGCCACGGCCCCGATGTGCCAGCTCATGCCGGAGGGGTAGGGCGGGGGCGTGTCGATGGTGAAGATGGGCTTCCCGCTGCCTGGGTCAAAACGGTACAAATCCGGCTCCCAGATCTGAAGGAGTTTTTCCTCCCTCTCGGGCTCCCAGCGCTTGCCCAGGAGGGTGGGCTCGGCCATGATACGGTGGGTCCATTCCCTCTTTTGATAAAAGGCCTGCGCGGTGGGTCCCCGGTTGGGCAGGCGTGAGTGAGTCCTGGAAGACAGTGGCCCAAACTATGTACGGGGCCGTCATGAAGAGAACATGGCCCTCAGGCCCTCCTTCCGGGAGGAGCAGGTTGCGATCATTCAGTCCTTCCTACGGCACCATTGGCAGGAGAGTCGACGCGAGGGATTCGTCCTCGGGATGAGCGGGGGCCTCGACTCCTCTGTTGCGGCCAGACTGTCGGCGGAGGCCGTCGGGCCAGAGAACGTATTGGGCCTGGCACTTCCCCTTGTGATCCGGGACTTCGAGGAGGAGCGGGACGCGCAGTCTTGGGCAGAGCAGCTGGGTATTCCGTTCCGGACCATCGAGATCGGATCGATGGTTGATGTCGTCGTGGAGGCCCTCGAGATTCCGCCGGAGGATCGAATCGGACAAGGCAACGTGGCCGCCCGTGTCCGAATGATCACCCTGTATCAGGCCGCTCACGGGGAGAACCGACTCGTCATCGGGACGAGCAACAAGTCCGAATATCTTAGTGGATATTTTTCCAAATTCGGGGACGGAGGATGCGACTTCGCCCCACTCGGGGACCTGTACAAAACGCAGGTCCGGGGGATGGCCCGCCATCTCGGACTTCCGAGGCGGATCCTCGAGAAGGTTCCCTCGGCGGGCCTCTGGGAGGGCCAGACGGATGAGGGGGAGCTCGGGGTTTCATACGACGATATGGACCGCGTCCTCCTTGGCCTCGAATTGGAGATGTCGTTGGAGGAGATCGTTTCCCGGACAGGGCTGTCCGAGGCGACCGTCGAACGGGTGACGGAGATGGTCCATCAGGCCATCCACAAGAGGAAGATGCCCCTCATCCCGAAAGTGGGGATCCGAACGCTGGGACTGGATTGGCGCGAGTAAGGACCGGAAAAATCCGCTGGCAGTCCCTCCAAAAAAGTTGTTCGGCAACCGTCGAAACAAAGCCTT
>JAZFPV010000119.1:0-3796 GCA_036444795.1 Thermoplasmata archaeon | reverse complement strand
GGGTCCTGAAACTGTCCCCCCGCGATGAGTCCGAGGACGTGGGCGGCGTCGTACCAGACCGGGCAGTCCACCTCGCGTAAGGCGTCTTCGAGCTCTCGGAGGGGCGTGGGGAACAGGAAGACCGACTGGCCGAAGAGGGCCAACTGGGGACGGACTTCCCGGATGAGCTTCGCGGCCCCATCGGGGTCGATGTTCATGTTCTCCTCGTCCCAAGGATACGTCACCGTCTTCACCCCCCGAACCCCCACGGCCCCGAACTTGGCCGTGCTGATGTGGGCTCCGTCCGAGAGGGCGACCGTGGTGATCGTGTCCCCCGGCTTCGTGAGGGCGAAGAGGACCGCCAGGTTGGCTACCGTGCCCGAGATGGGGCGGGGGTCTGCCAGCTCGCAGCGGAAGATGCGCTGCAGCATCTTCGTGATCCGAATCTCGACCTCGTCCACGTACGTGTTGCCCTGGTAGTATCGCTTTCCGGGAAGGCCTTCGGCGTATCGGTGGCCGAAGTCGGAGAGGTACATCTCCAGGGCCAGCGGGCTCATGACGTTCTCCGAGGCGATGAGGCAGAGGGACTTCTGAAACCAGGCGTGATGGCGGTCCACCTGGTCCACGATGAAGGCGGCATCCTCGTTCATGATCTCCCCGGTGGGTAGAGGGCATTCCGCTAAAAACCTCCGAGAGGATGTGGCGAAGCCTTTTCTCCCCTCTGAACCCTCGAAGGACGTGGCGAGCCCTTCCCTCGCGGACCTGCGAGAGCGCGTGATCACCTGCACCCGGTGTCCCCGCCTCGTCGACTTCCGGCAGGAGGTCTCCGAGAGGAAGAGACGGGCCTTTGAGGACTGGACCTATTGGGGCCGGCCCGTGCCCGGGTTCGGGGATCCGGAGGCCGATTTGGTCATCGTCGGTCTGGCCCCCGCCGCCCACGGGGGAAATCGAACCGGACGGATCTTCACGGGCGACCCGAGCGCGGCGTTTCTCATGCGGGGCCTCCACGAGGCGGGGTTCGCGAGTCAGCCCACCTCCGAGAACCGAGAGGACGGCCTTCGACTGCACAACGCCTACATGACCGCGGCGGTGCGGTGCGTCCCACCGGACAACCGCCCGACGGCGCAGGAAGTCCACAACTGCGAGCCCTACCTCGAGGAGGAGATGGACCTGATCCGACCGCGGGCGATTCTTGCGTTGGGACACCTGGCTTTCAACGCCTCGACGCGCTTCCTCGAACGCCGGTTCGGCATTCGTCGAAGCGCCGTGAAGTTCCGGCACGGAGGGATCTACGAGTTCAAGTCAGACATGCCGATTCTCGTCGCCTCCTATCACCCGAGCCCCCGCAACACGAATACGGGTCTCTTGAGTAAGGAATCGTTCCGCGGCGTCTTAGTCAAGGTCCGTGAGGCGCTTGAGGCGTCCGCTTAGCCACGGGGGAAGGCGAGGGCTCAATAGACGCGAATGTCCCCTTTCACGAAGCCCATGGTGAGGTCCGAGATTCGACTCAACCCCTGATCGACGAGTCGCTCCACGTCGTCCTTCACCTTGGAGACATGCACCCCGTCGGCCATGAGAAGCTGCGCCGACGCCGCCTGGGGGTAGTCGATGGGCTTCCCGATCTGGGAGACGATGCGAAGGTGCACCTCCTCGATGTTCCCTCCGGCCTCCTCATAGATCTGTTGGGCCAACTCTCGGGCCAGGACGTTGTAGAGTTTGCCCACGTGAGTCACCGGGTTCTTGCCCGCGACGGCCTCCATGCTCATGGGTCGATACGGGGTGATGAGGCCGTTGACCCGGTTCCCGCGCCCCACGGACCCGTCGTCCCCGTTCTCCATGGAAAGGCCCGTGACGGTGAGGTAGAACCGTCCGGCATCGTAGTTGTCCCCCGTGTTCACATTGACGGTCACGTTCTTGTCCGTGATTTGGGGAGCGTGGTCTTGGACGCGGTCCGTCAGCTCCTCGATGGCGCTGACATAGTGGTCCTGGTCGGGGATGTGGCGATCCACCATGGCCGCGGCGATGGTGAGTCGGATGCTGTCGCCTCGCCGGACGCCCATGACTTTGATGTCGTGCCCCACTTCGGGGAGCTCTTCCTTGAGGGGCCCGTTGATAAACTCCTCCACCCCCATGACGAGGCGGTCGGTTGCGCTGAGCGGAGCGTAACTCACCCCGAAGGAGGTGTCGTTCGCGAGGTGCTTCTGCGTGTCGTACAGCCCCTGCAGATCCACCGAACCCCGGCCGATGAGGCAGTCGATGGTGACGTCGGTGTCGACATCCAGCTGCGTGCAGTGCCGGCGAAGGTACTCCTTGGCCGCCTTCACCGCAGCGGAACGGAAGGGAAGCCGGTCGCCGTTCACCTCCGTGGTGGCCCGGCCCACGAGGATGATCTTGGCGGGTTCGAGGACGACTCCGCCTCCGAAGGCAGGCGCGGATTGGCCGCCCACGATCTGCACCTCGTCGGTGTTGTGATGGAGAATCCGCCCGAACCGGTCCAGGTACATCTGGGAGAGGGCCCGCGAGACGGTCTCCGCGATGGCGTCGGAGATGGTGTCGGGATGGCCGATGCCCTTGCGCTCCACGATCTCGCTGTACTGGCGCTCGACGGGGGTGTGGCTGATGTCCTCGACGATGATGTTCCTACTCATGGCGAGCCCCCCCAGGAGGTTAGGCGACCTAGGCAGGGGATTCTTAAAGCTCTTTCTGAGGGCCAGGCTCCCCGTCGGGGAGGGGCACCTTGTACTCGAGAAAGTCCTCGGCCACGTGAGAATCCGGGAAGACGGCTTTCGCGTCCGCCTCGACGGCCTCGGTGTCCCCATACCGCGGGCTGATGTGCGTCAGGAAGAGGATCGCGGCGCCCGCGCGCTTCGCGATCCCTGCCGCCTGGCGCGCGGAGGAGTGCCCGTACTCGTTGGCCTGTTCCTCCAGCGAGGATTCCGTGGTGGCGTCGTGGATGAGGACGTCGCAATCGCGAGCGAAGGGGATGAGGCCCTCGTTGGGACGGGTGTCGCCCGTGTACACGACCTTCCGGCCGCGGCGAGGCGGGCCCACGACATCCTCCGGGGCTATGCGTTTCCCTTCCCACTCCACTGCGTGTCCTTGTTGCAGCTTCCGGTAGAGGGGTCCCTCCGGGACGCCGAGAGCCTGGGCTTTCTCCAGGTTGAATCTTCCGGGCCGAGGTTTCTCTTCGATGGCAAACGTGAGGCAGGGAACCTGGTGGGGGGAATCGGTCACCTTGAGCCAGTACTCTCCGCAGTCCACCTCCTCCCCTGACTTGAGGTCCCGCACACGGGTCTCGAAGGTGGGCCTGAACAAGTTGATGTCCAGGAGGGACTGGACCGTCCGTACGGTCCCCGTGGGTCCGTAGATCTCCAAGGGTTCGCTTCGGTCGTTCAAGGACATGGTCATGACGAGGCCGGGAAGGCCGAGAAAGTGGTCTCCGTGGAAGTGGCTGATGAGGATCCTTGACACCTGCATGAAGGAGAGCTTGCTGAGCATGAACTGCCGTTGGGTTCCCTCCCCGCAGTCCATGAGGATGATCTCCCCTTCCCGCTTGACGGCGATGGCGGCTACGTTGCGCTGAGGCGAGGGCATGCTGCCGCTGGTGCCCAGAAACGTGATTTCCATGGGGGGTCTCTCAACGCTGGGCGAGATATACGTTTTCACGTAGAGCCTAGAAGGGGGAAACCTGTCTTCACCAGCGAGCACAGTCGGACCTGATTATCGAGATCAGATTGGATCGTGGGACGAGGGTATTTCTCCCTCTCGCCGGAGGTCAGAGGGCATCCGGACGTTGGGAAATCCCGGCAATGGAGCC
>JAZFPV010000118.1:0-2659 GCA_036444795.1 Thermoplasmata archaeon | reverse complement strand
TACCTCTACGAGGCCAACGCATTCGCCCGCATGTTCTTCCAGGACTCGCTCTGGGACGAGAAGGCCGGCAGTTCCGCCAGGGCCTACCTGGAGGAGCGGGGTATCGGGCGGGAGACGGCCGAGCGTTTTGGCCTCGGGTACGCCCCCGACACATGGCGAGGGCTTCACGAAGCGGCATCGCACCATGGGATCGGAGAAGAGGTTCTGATCGAAGTGGGCCTTCTTACCCGCAGTGAGAAACGAAAGGACCCCTACGACCGGTTCCGCGACAGGCTCATCTTTCCGATCGAGGGTCTCTCCGGGAAGGTGGTGGGTTTCGGGGGCCGGGTGTTGGGCGCAGGAAGGGAAGGCTCGCCCAAGTACGTCAATTCCCCCGAGTCTCCCATCTACCACAAAGGGGAAATCCTCTACGGGTTGAGCTGGGCGAAGAACTCGATCCGCAGGCGGGAGACGGCTCTCGTCGTGGAGGGCTACATGGACGTCGTGTCTCTCGCTGCGGCCGGATTCGAAAACGCGGTCGCTCCCCTCGGAACGGCGGTCACTCAAGACCAGGTGTCGGTTCTCCGCCGTTATACGTCGAGGGCTCACATCCTGTTCGATAGTGACGCGGCCGGGCTCAAGGCGACGTTCCGAGCCGCGGATCTGCTCTTGGCAGGAGGCCTACACCCGTGTGTCGTCACGCTCCCGCCGGGAGAGGACCCGGACACCATAGTCCACTCCGAGGGAGCCGAGGCACTCCAAGGCCATATCGACGCGGGCGTCGACGTTATGGACCGGAAGCTACAGATCCTGGAAGAGCACGATCACTTCAGGAGCATCGAACACACGCGGACGGCCATCGACCGGCTGCTTCCGACGCTCCGTGCGGTCCAGGATCCGGCCTTGCGGGACATCTACATTGCCAAGGTCGAGGAGCGAACCGGGGTACGTCGAGACACATTGGAGGCTGAGCTAGCGCGGGTCCTGGCGGCGCCCGTGCCGAAGAGGACGGTGCGGCGGCACGATCACCGCCGCCCCTCCGGAGCCTCCGTGCCCGAGATGGGTCCTGAGCGCGAGTTGCTCCTGCTCATGACGAAGGACCGTGATTGGATCGAGCGCGTTGGCGAGCGTCTCGGCCCACAGGACTTCATGGATGTCAGGTATCGTGCGGTCTTCGAGTCTCTCCTGGCGGACCATGATCTGACACATCCGCCGGAGAAAATGGCTCCCGAGGCTGCCCGCGTGTTGGAGGCGCTGCTGGCCGATCCCACAGAACTCAGCCGAGCGCACCGGGTTTTCGAGGAATCGTCGAGCAAGATCCTCAGTACATTGTTACAGGAAAGGCTCGACGCGGTGGACCATCTCCTACAGAATACCTTGGACGAGCAGCAAGAGACCCAGCTCCTCGTGGAGAAGGCTCGGCTCAGCAAGGAGCGCAGAGAGTTGGGGCGGGACTGGTCGCCGACTGTACGCAGAGCGATGAAGGGTAATCACCTATAGGGCGAAGAGCGTTTCATGACACCACAGACACGGACATCCCTGAAGGAACTCCAGCAGTTGGACCAGGACATCGCGGCGATCCGGTCGGCGACGCAGAGCTTCGAGCCCCTCCTGGAGGAAGTTGATGGGCCGGTGCTCCGGCTTGAGGAGGAGGTAAAGGCTCTAGAAAAGCGACTCAAAGACATCAGGCTCGAGGAGAACAGGATCGAACTGACGATCGAAGAGAGAAGGGTCCGGGTGTCCAAGCTGCAGGAACGTATGGAGGCAGTCCGCAACGTGCGGGAAGAGGCGGCCGTGGATGCCGAACTCGAGATGGTGCGGCGGGCTCTCGAGAGTGAAGAACAGGAGGCGCTGAGCCTCCTGGACCAGATCAAGCGGTTGGAGGAGCGACTCGAGGAGCAGAAAGAGGCGTACGCTGAGGCGCTGGCCGAAGTGGAGCCCCGACGGAAGGAGCTGGTCGAAGAGCAACGGTCCACGGAAAGTAAGCTCGAGGGACTCTTGGCCGACCGAGAAACGTTCGCGGCAGGAATCGATCCGGGTGAGCGGCGGATCTACGACAGCATCATGGCCGGAGCCAGAGACGTGGCCGTCGCTGAACTCACGCAGGACGGTGCTTGTGGAAACTGCTACAACATGGTCCCGCTCCAGATTCAGAACCAGATACGTCATGGCGACGGGATGTTCCGGTGTGAGGGTTGTGGCGTGATCCTGACGCCGGAATCCGCCGAGGGACTTGCTCGGGCACAGGAAGAGGGAGAGAGGATCGAGCGGGCCCTCAAAGCTTCTACGGACCAGCGAGATGAGGAACGGGTTGCCCTCTCCGAGGTTATAGCTCTCGAAGAGGAGGAGGAAGCTGCTGCCGCAGAAGGTGTTGCCTCGGAAGCTACGGCCGCGGAGGCCTCCGCTCTGGCTGTGGACGACCCGGCCCCCGAAGTGGGGTCGGCGCTCGGCGACCTTTTTGATGCCGAGGTCGCTACCGAGGACGTCGCCTCCGACGATGCCCCGGCCGAGGAGCAGGCGGTCGAGGATGTCGCCTCCGACGATGCCCCCGCCGAGGAGTTGCCGGTCGAGGATGTCGCCTCCGACGATGCCCCGGCCGAGGAGCAGGCGGTCGAGGATGTCGCCACCGACGATGCCCCGGCCGAGGAGCAGGCGGTCGAGGATGTCGCCACCGACGATG
>JAZFPV010000117.1:0-3718 GCA_036444795.1 Thermoplasmata archaeon | reverse complement strand
TACGCCCCCGAGGAGCTGCGCGTCGTGGTACAGGAGACGCTTCCCCCTACGGTGGACGCCGCCCTCTCGGATCCCGAACGGGAGTCGCTTTCGAGGCTCGGGGATGCCCTCTCCGGGGTACCGTGGCGGGAGGAGCCCATCAAAGAAGCCATGGTTCGTCTCACGGCGGAAGGGGACCTGCCCGTGTCCACGAAACGTCTGTTCGCCGCTCTCTACTCGGTCTTCCTTGGCAAACCCTCCGGCCCGAGGGCCGCGCCTCTGCTGGCCGTGTTGGACCGGGACTTTGCCCTTCAGCGGCTCGAGCAAGCAGGCGGGGGGTAGGGGTGGACCTCTACGCGCGTTCCGCACCGTACTACGATCTGATCTACGGTCCGATCGTAGATTACGCCCGCGAGGTGGACCTGCTGGAGGAGGTCTTTGCCCGCTACGCAGCACGCCCGGTTCGAAGAGTTCTCGACTTAGGTTGCGGTACTGGCAGCCACGGTTTGGTCCTTGCGGAGCGCGGGTACGACGTGCTGGGCGTGGATCGGAGCGAGGCCTTCCTTGAGGTCGCGAAGGAAAAGGCCACGAATCTGGATCGTCCCCCCCGGTTCGTCGTGGGCGACATGCGGGACCTCGGAGAGGTGGGTCGCTTCGACGCCCTCATTAGCATGTTTGGGGCCTTCGACCACTTACCTCGAGCGGAGGTGGGGGACGCCCTTCGCGGCTTCCGAGAAGGGCTCGAACCGGGCGGCGTCTTGGTTTTTGAGTGGTGGAACGAGTCGGGGGCGAGGGACGGTCACCAGGACTGGTTGGAGCGGGACGGCGAAGGGATTCACCTCATCCGGATGGGGGAAGGAAGGGTCGATCCGTCGCAGCATGCCCTCCACATCACCCTCAAACACCTGATCCTTCGTGGCGAGCGCGTGGAGCAGACCTTCGTCGAACAAGGCACCATGGCCCTCTATGAAACGGGGGAGATGGAAGCCCACCTCAAGGACGCAGGACTGACCCCACTGGCCATGCTGGACTGGTCGCAGAAGACACTCGAGCCCTACCGGACCGGGGGACTCCGCGTGGTCGCCGTCGCGCGACGCGACGGATGACGGAACGTTTTAGGCAAAGGCCAGGCTGAGCCTCCCCGCAGCCCCGTAGTGTAGCGGCCAATCATGCGAGGCCCTGGATCGGTCAAGCCGAGGAGAGACCTCGTGACGGCAGTTCGAATCTGCCCGGGGCTATCTTCTTCCCGGGGCCAGAAACTTGCGGAGCTCCGGCTCCCCTTCGATGGGGCCTCGCACGACGAGCAGGTCCCCCGCGAGCAGAGCAGTGTCTTCGTCAGGTCCATAGATCCAAGCACCCTCCCTGCGAACCGCAAGGACCCAGGCCCCCGTCTCGGAGGCCACCTTCAATTCCCCGAGGGTCCGTCCTTCTGCGGGCGAGTTGGCCGGGACGGTGACGGTGGAGATGCTCGTGTCCGATTCCTTCAGGGCCTCCGCGACGACGGGATGGGGCTCGATGTCCCGCAAGACGACGTCGGCGATCTGCAGCGCCCCGTCCGCGATGTCCTCAATCGAGGATGCGATCCGAATGAAGACGAGGGCCTTCTGCACGTCCCCGTCCTCGATGGCCCGCTCCACCGCCTCCTGCTGGACGGCCTGGTCCCATGCGTCGATGCGGTCCTCCAACTCCAGGACGTGGCGGGCAATCTCCTGGTTGTCGTAGAGCAAGGCGGAGTAGGCGAGGTCGATCATGAGTTCGGAGGTGTCCTTCATCTCCCGCAGGGTTTCCTCTAGGGTCACGAGCTCGCCTCCGGCCACCCGTCCTCGCCCCGGGCGTACCGGCCCAGGCGCTGGAAGCCGTGCTCGGTGCCCCGCAGTACGAGGAGGTCTCCGCTTCGTAGGACCGCCTCTCCCTCCGGGTCGTAGGTCCATCGCCGACCCCGGCGAAGGGAGATAATCCGCATCCCCGTCTCCGTCTCTACGCGGAGGTCTCCGATGGCCTGCCCGACCATCGTGGATCCCTCCTCCACCTGCAGAGCGCGGAGCTTCTCGTCCCCCTCGCCGAGCACGAAGGGGAGGAAGGGACGGGCCTCGATGCGCTGCTCCAGCAGGTCCACGATGTCCCCGGCCCCGTTGGAGATGGTTTCGGCCGCGGAAGCCACCTGGAGGATGCCCGCGAGTCGCTCCGCGTCCTCCTTCGTCCGACTCGCCATGAGGGCGATCATGCGGATCTGGTAACGGAGGTAATCCATCCGCTCCTCCAGTTTGCGGACTTCCGTGGCCAGGTCGTCGCTGTCAAAGACCACGGCAGCGTAGGCCAGATCCACGATGTGCTCGCTGATGTCCTTCATCTCCACCAGGAGGTCCTTCACGCTCGTGGGGGTGTACTCCACCTCCCGGTATCCCTCCGGTGTCAGAGGACCGCCCCCAGGACAAGGACGAGGAAAACGATGCCCAGCAGGTCTCCCATGGTGGTCACGATGGGGGTGACGAAGTTGTCTGGGTCCAGGCCGCGGGAGAACGAGAGAAGAGCCACGAACACGGCAACCACGATGAGGACCCCCGCGAGCATGAGGCCGATCGTCAGCATGAGGAAGAGGAGCACCTCCAATCCGAAGGGCAGCGTTACCGAGAAGCCTACCGCGGCTCCGTATATGAAAATTGTCAGCGGGACGAACGTCAGCACAGAGAGCACGAGGGCGTCCCGCACTTGGGCCTGAAGGCCTCGATCGGAGAGGCGAACGGAAAGGGTCCCGGTGTAGAGTCCGGATGTGAGGCGGGCCCCGAGGACCGTTCCGATATTGCCCCCGACGCCGTTGATGACAGGCACCAGAATGAGGAGGAAGGGGACCGTCAGGAAGAGGACTTCCGTCGCGTTCAGGATCTGTCCCGCCACGAGGTTGAACCCGAGCAAGAAGGCGAGGGCGGGGAGGCTCTCCCGGACGATACGGCTCCATCGGTAGAAGGTCACAGGATTCCCTCCGCCAGGAAGGCGACGAGAAAGAGGAGGACGACGGTCAGGATGTCTCCCACCGTGGCGAGGGTGGGGGTGGTCACGTTGTCGGGGTCGAGACCCCGTCGGAAGGCCAGGATGAGGACCCCGAAGGTGACGCCGACCTGAAGGAGCCCGGCGACGGTACCCGCCAACGTGGCGATGAGGACGAGCTTCACTAGACCCGCCGAGGGGAGGCTAAGGAGCACCGTCGTGGCATGGGCCAGGATGCCCGTAAGAGCCGAGAGGGTGACGCTGAGGAGAACGGCCGCGATGACCCCCTGTCCCGCCTCCTCGTTCCACAGGTCGCCCCTCTCAATAAGGCCCATGTGGATGGCGGAGCCCATGCGGGCTCCCATCGACCCGCTGACCCCTCCCCGAAGGGCGATGAGGACGGGGACCATGACAATGAGTCCGGGGGTCCGACGCAGGATGCCCTCCATCTCTTGCAGGAGGAGACCCGCCACCACCAACCCGATCCCAGAGAGGAGCAGAATGGGCAGCGCCTCCCGATACACGGAGGGGAAGGCCATCGCTTGGGGAAGGCCGAATCCTAAAAAGCGTTATGTCGAGAGTACTCAGAGTAATCTTCCTTTCCTTGAGTCACCGGTAGGCTAGGCCGGTGTCGAGCTCGACGGTTGGTTGTCTTGGAATAGGGTGTTGTTTAACATGATTGTCTCCTGCGAAAAGGGGTTGATAATCTTGTTCGTATCCTTATGTAGTCTCGCCGGGCTCCCTATGAGGCATG
>JAZFPV010000116.1:0-2595 GCA_036444795.1 Thermoplasmata archaeon | reverse complement strand
GTCCCTTACACCTTCGAGACCGCGCCCTTCCTGCAAGGCAACGCCACCGCGCGCATCACCCTGCTCAACGAGACGGGCGTCCTCGTGAGTGACGCCACGGCGGTTGTCCCTCTAGGACGGCTGGTGAACGGGAACGTCACCTTTCCGATATCGGCGGCGACGGGGATCGACCTGGCGACACGCCCTCAGAATCTCACCCTTCGAGTGGAGCTCGTCCTGCCCGGGGGGCTTGGCGTGTCCTACGACACGGTCGTGGCGTGGGATCCGGGAGGGGGCTAGATGGAGTCCCGATACCACCCGGGCCGCGCCGTGTTCTCAGCCCTTGCCACCGCCATCCCCTTCGTCATCGTTCCCATCTTTGTCGTGCGAACGCTCCCCGGCCTCCTGGGCCGGTTTCTCCCACCGGAGGTTCTGGCCGAACTACTCACCCTGGAATCCCTCATCCTCCCCTTGGGGATTGCCGTCACGATCCTGGCCGCCCTCACCGCCCTCTTCAGCAAGGGGCTGGTAGGCCGAGCCGCCTTCGGGACGGGGAAGCAAATCGCCAAGCTGGCCTGGATCTACTTCGTGTTCGCCGGAGGGATCATCAGCCTCAGCCTCCTGGGCGCCTCCATCTTCCTGGACTTCCACCTGCTTCTGTACATCCTCTACGCAGGCATCCTCATCGGAGCCCTGTACTTCGTGGTGGAGTACTTCGTCTACCGGCGGGCCTATCAGATGGCCGCGTACCCGGCGGACTTCGGGGCGGGCGGCCCCTACTAGGCCGCCGTTCGGGCCGCGAGGCGCTTGACGAACAGGCAAGACTGGCATAGCCTGGCGACCGTGGGCTCGCCGCACTCCGCGCAGGGTGAGAGCGCCGCGGGGGGATGTTTCTCCCGGAGCAGGCCCTTGAGCTCTTCGTAGCTGCTGAGAAGGGCATGACGCGTGCCGGGGCTGTCCCGTTCCAGGGTGAAGAGGACCTCCCGGTAGCGGTTTCGGAGGCCCCGTTCTGCGTAGGGGCAGGAGCCCTCGTAGAAGGGGATCTCCTTGAGGAGCGCGTAGAGGTAGACCTCCTTCTCGGGCACCATCCGAAGCGGCTGCATGCGGGGCACCAGCCCCGGCTGGGGTTGGTCGTGGGGTCCCATCCGGGCGAGTTTCTCCAGGTCCGCTCGACCCAGATTCATTAACACGCTCTGGGCCGTGTCGTCCAGGTTGAGCCCCGTGGCCAGATAGTCGGCCTGCACCTCCCGGGCCAGCACGTTGAGAGCCTTGCGGCGGAAGACGCCACAGTAGGAGCAGGGGATCGTCTCGGGATCTGTCGACACGACCGTGTCCATATCCCACCCGACGAGATCCCGGTAGGACAGGATCCGATGTTCGAGGCCCAGGCGGTGACACAAGTCCCGTGCGGATTCCAGGCTCGGAGGGCGGTACCCCCGAATGCCTTCGTCCACGGTGATGGCCACAAGCTCCACGTCGGGCCGGCGGCGCATGATGCTGTGGAGCAGGTAGGTGGCCACGCTGCTGTCCTTTCCTCCGGAGAGGGCACACGCGATCCGGGTGGAGCCGTTCAGGCGGAGCTGGCGACGAACCTCACGCTTGACCCGTCTCTCCACGAAGAGAGCGAAGTGTTCGGGACAGAGGTGGGCCCCGCTGTATCGAACGAGGGTAACCGCCTCCTCCCCACACCGATCGCACTGCACGCCGGGCCATCGGGACGGACCCCTTAAAGGTTCGAGATTGGCGGGCCCGAGTCTTCCTATCCACGAGTGATAATCGCGTCGCCAAGGCTTTTACGCCGGCTTCCCAAGTCGAGAGGGCTTGCGATGAAGGCAGCCTCGCCCTGGAGAAAGCACGCCCCCTTCGTCGTCTTCATGGCCGCTCTCTTCGGCCTGGCCTACTACCTCGATCAGAACCTAAGCACCTTCCTGCCAGCCTTTCATTCGGCCACCATCCTCATTCAGCTCGCCCTGGCGGCCACCATAATCGCCGTCCTCCGGAACGTGGTGGGCATCAAGGCCTTCGGCACCTTCGCCCCCGTGATCCTCGCCTTCAGTATGCTCTTCACGGGCCTCGTCGTGGGCCTCCTCCTCTTCGGTACCGTCATCCTCGTCATCATCCTCACGCGGGGCGCCATCCACGGCCAGCGCGTCCAGCAGAGCCATCGGGCGGCCATCACGGGAACCTCGGTCTCGGCGGCGCTCCTCTCGGGCATGATGGCTCTGCTGCTCCAGGCCCATCCGGAAGTCAACAAGGTGGACGCCGCGGTCGTCCTCACGACGAAGATGGCACTCATGCAGACGGCGGCCTCCTACCCGTCCCAGGTCCTCCCGCACGACGACTACTATGGCTACGGCCTGACACGGGTATACGAGGCGCACCTCCTCCTCGCCCGCGGCGGATGAGGCGCCCCCTAGCTATCAAAACCGACAACGGGGGAGGAGGCTTTTTCTTCCGTCCGGGGGAGGACGGGAGGAGGTGAGAGCGGTTGGATATCGCGGAAGTCGGGATTCTCCTCTGGGGCATCACGCTGGGCTGGTTCCTCATGTTCGCGATTCGGCGGTACCGGGTCCATTGGGGGGCCTTCGGGACCTTCCTCTCGGTGATCATGGGTTC
>JAZFPV010000115.1:0-2953 GCA_036444795.1 Thermoplasmata archaeon | reverse complement strand
GAGACGATTCGCGACTTGGCCGATTACCTCAAGGGGGAGGACAAGGCCGAACCCAAGGGGAGAGCCAGGGGAAAGAAGCCCCGCGCCAAGCCCAAGTCCAAGCCTCCCTCGAAAGGGAAGGCGAAAGCGGAGAGGCCCGGGAAGGGCAAGAGTGCGCCTAAGAGGGTTCCCCCTTCCCCGCCGGGTGACACCCGGGGGCCCCTGGAAGACGAAGCCAAACCCAGGTCCGAAGCAGAACCTGAGATTGAGGCGACCCCTCCTGAGGGGGTGGATGTGCCAGTTCCGGTCGTGGTGGAACCCGAACCCCCTGCCGCCGGGGAAAGGGCTCAGGATGTGGGAGGCAGGGAGGGCGGGACAAGAGGATCCAAAACGAAACCTGCGAAGAGGGCCCGCCGCGAGGGCGAGAAGGAGGGGAGGGAGATGTTCCCAGATAGCGGTGTTCTCCCTCGTTTCACCTTCGACAACTTCATCGTGGGGGATTCCAACCGGTTCGCCCACGCGGCTTGCCAGGCCATCGCCGAGGGAGCCGTGGAGCCCTACAACCCTCTCCTCCTCGTCGGCACCCCAGGCCTCGGAAAGACGCATCTCCTCCATGCCATCGGCAACCGGACGCTGGAGAGGAATCCAGAGGCCCACGTCCGGTTCGTGACGGCGACCCGTCTTTGGTCCGAAATTCAGGCGGCCGATCGGGACAACGAGATCCCTGAGCTTCGATACGCTCTTCGGTCTATCGATCTCTTCCTCCTAGACGATTTGCAGGACGTCGAAGGGCGGAAGCGTGTGCAGGAAGAGCTCTTCGAGATCTTCGAGGAGTTTCGGGGCCAGGGAAAGCCGCTGGTTATGGTGGTGGACCGGTACCCATCCGGGATGCAGGGCGTGGACGCCCGACTCCGGTCCCGGTTCGAGTCGGGCCTGGTGGTCGACATCCGTGCCCCCGACCCGGACATCCGCCGCGCCTTTGTCGTGTTTCAGCTCGTCCGGCAGGAAGTGGGGTTCTCCGCCGACCTCCCTGACTTCCTGGCCGAGCGATTCACCGTGGGGATGCGTGAGCTCGAAGGAGGGGTAAAACGGGTCCTGGCCTACGCGGAGGTGATGAAGAAGCCCCTCGAGGTGGCCACGGCGAGAGAGGCCTTGGGGGACCACCGTGAGGAAACCGAACCCGACGAGAATCCCACCGCCAAACCCTCACGACTTCCCGAATTCAGGCCTGGACGGTGCTACATCTTCGAGGAGCGGAAGGCGGAGATTGCCTACAATGCTTTCAGCCAGAAGGTCGCACGGATCCGGGGTCTCCTGATCTGTCGTACAAATCCGCGGCGGATTCGAAACAAACATGGCGTGGAGGGGGCGGAAGTCTATTGGCTCACGGACAAGCAGGACTCCGAGGAGCGCACCGTGGAGCCGGTCCTGGAACGGATCCTGCACCGAATGGAGAGTTTCATGGTGTCCGGCGGGCAAGGAATCCTGATGCTCGAGGGCCTGGAGTTCTTGAAGAGCAGCAACAGTTTCGAGGCCGTCATGAAGTTTCTCCGGCGGCTCGTGGACGAAATCGCGGAGAGCGAGTTCATCCTCGTCCTGGCGTTGAATCCTTCGACTTGGGAGGAGCGTCACCTTCGGACGGTGGAGGGAGAGGCCGAGGTCGTACACGTCGAGTAGCGACTGACTCTATGTCCCGATGTCTTGCTTGATCAGGTCGAGGTATCGCATTGCGTCTTCGTAGCTCTTCTCCATGATGCTCGTGCCTGCCTGCTTGAGCAGGGCGACGGGACGGCTCACATCCCTTCCTTGAATTTTCAGCGTCATGACCTTCTCCCGGATGCGTTTCATCTCGCCCGAGAGTCCGTCCTGCAACGTCGCCGCCGCTCGTTCCTGGACGGCGCTCGCCGTCTGAGCGGCGGCCTCCCAGTTCCCTTGCTGCAGCGCCTTTTCGCCCTGGGCGAGGGAAGTCCGAAGTTGGTCGTCCGCCAGGCCGAGCGGTGTGACCTCGTCCACCATCTCTCGGGCGGTCTGGAGGGCCTGTCGGGCGTCGGTCTGACTCCCCGAACTCGCGGTCATATCCTCCTTTGTGCGCTCGAGTAGCTCGTAGGCACTCTGCACCCGCCCCGCCTCCAGATCCCCCATGGCTCGTTGCACGAGGCTCTCGGCCACGGCATAGGTGCTCCCTCGCGCGCGGTGGTTCGCCAGGTCCGCTTGAATCATCTCCAACCGCTTGGCGATCTGCAGCGAGAGGGACTGTTCGAGGGCGAGCTTGGCGCTGTGGGCCATGCGGACGGCCCCATCCAGGTCGCGAGCTCGGGCCTTCTTCGTCGCGTCGGCCACCTTTAACTGAACGCTATCGGTCGGCACGCGGACCGCCTTGGCGAGGAGGATGAGGCTGCGAAGGTAAATCACGTACTCCTGTAGCGATCTCTGCAGCTCCGTCGGGTCGGGATTCGGGGCGAAGGGCTGCCGCTCCAGAGTCTCGTACCGGTCGAGAATGGTCCGGACGAGCTTTCCTGAGGGGGGCGGTGAGAGGCTGACCTCGGGTGGGGAGATCGCCGAGCTCTCCGGTTCCGGGAAGATGTAGGAACCCTCGGCGGGCACCGCCTCCCCCTCCTGGATGAAGTGCACGCCGCACTGGGAACATTGCGCCGACCCGGCCGCCACATCCGCTCCGCATTCGGGACACACAAGACTCTCCTCGCTGAAGAGGGCCCCACAGGAGAAGCACATCGGCGCGTTCTCGGCCACCCGAGCCCCGCACTCCGGACACTCGTACGTGAGCCCCTCGTCCTCTCCCGGAACGTCCGCCGCGAGCTCGGTCGCCGGCGTGACCTCCGCCAGGGGTTCGACCTTGTCGGATGCCTCCTTTCCGGGAGGGGCTATCACCGCGGTCTGCGCCTCTGTCCCGACCGCCCCTGCAGGGTCCGAAACCGCGGGGCCGGAGCCCTCCTCGAGGCCTTCCAGATCGAGC
>JAZFPV010000114.1:0-3343 GCA_036444795.1 Thermoplasmata archaeon | reverse complement strand
GTCATCCCCCTTCGACGTTTGTCGATGGGGCCGACCTCGCATTAAGCCTTCGCCCTTGCGGCAAGATCGACCAGCCCCGTGCTCGGGACGGGACGCAGGAGGTTCCATCCGAGGACGAGCGCGAGGGCGAGGAAGGCGGCCGGCATGAGAATCGGAATCAGACCGGTCAGGCTGGCGGCGGATGCGGCGCCCAGGGAAATGGCCAGGCTGGGGGCACAGCATGCGAAGCCGGTCAGAAAGGCCGGGGCGCTGGCCAGGATGCCGGTCGCGGAACCGGTGATGCCGCAGGCCCGAAACTCCGTGACGAGGTAAAACGCCACGGCGAGGCTCAGAGCCAGCAGGATCCCCAGACCGGCCGCCAACAGGAGGTTCGGAACCGCCAGGAAGACCGCAAACCCCTCGACCGGCTGAAAGACGGCGATGGGCTCGTAGTTGTAGGGGGCCCTCTCCCGCCAGATATTCTCCAGCCCGACGACGGCGAAGACCCCCGCGTTGGGCACGGGGGTCGATCCGGGCTGGATGACGATGTGGCCTAGGGTGAAGAGGTAAAACAAGGCGTATGAGACGCCCGCGAGGATTCCCGCCCACTTCAGGCGCGGGTTGGCCAGGGCCCCGTGGAACCGATCCCGGGCCCGATCCCATGCCGTCAGCGGTTCATCTCCTCCGCTCAGCTCAGCACCTGCGTCCCGGGGTAAAAGGCGTACCATGCGAACCACATGACGTTGGGGGCGGGGACGGGCGCAAGGTTGGACCCTTGATACGAGCCCTCGAGGCCGACCCCCTCCGCCGACCAGACGGTGCCGCTCTCTTCATCCAGGATTTGACCCTCCGCATGTTGGAAGGTCAGAGAGGTCCCCTCGACCTCCCGGCGGAAGGCCCGAACCACCTTCAAGTCCTCGTCTTGCAGGGCTACGAGGGGCGCTCCGCCGAGCGTGATGTTCTTGACGCGGATGGCCTGGAACTCCTCCGCAGGAATGGCGAGCTGCTCGTTCCCGACCTTGACCCCGTACACGACCTTCTTGGCCGTGAACCGGTCGGATTGGTTCATGACCGGGAAAATGAGGTTGTCGTTCCGGTAGTACCCGTGGGGGTCCGGGTTGTACAGGCCGTAGGGGTCACGATTGTAGTCCCGGAGGAATCCCGTCTCCGTCGTGAGGACGTCCGTTCCCGGGTGTCGCTGCCGCCACCGATCCCACGTCGTCCAGACCACGGGCACTTCCGCGAGGACGCTCGCGCATCGCGCGCCGTTGATGGCGGTCCCGAGGATCTGAGGCCAGTTGCTGTCGCTGGCCCGGTCGTACATAAGGAGGTTGCTGTTCACGAGGTTGCCCGACACGCCGAAGGTCCCCCCATCCCCTCCCGCGGGCGACCGGAAGGCAATCTGGGATCCCGTGAGGGGGCAATAGGAGACGGCGAGGCGCGTGCCACTGGGCCGGTCGTTGACGATCTCGTGCCAGACCAGGATGCGCTGTGGGTAGGCACGCTGGACCCCCCCGGAGTCCAGGCCGAAGACGATGTCCGTCGGTCGGAGGAAGTCGTCGGCCGCCTCGGCCGACATGAATTGGGGATTGTCGATGGGGGGGATACCGTCCTTGGGCGGCCCGCCGCCCCGGATGTTGCTCTGGAAAGAGGCGAACTCCGCGCAGGGCCCGGTGGGTTGAGTCCCCGTCCCTCCTCCGCCGGTCCCGCCCGCGAGCAGACGGCTCGCCAGCGGGGGACCCGCGAGCCCGGCGACGAATGCTGCGCCTCCCAGGCCCAGTGCGAGTTTTATGAAGGTGCGCCGCGAGGACGCTTTGGATGACGTCTCTTTGTCGGATGCCATGAGGGCCTTAGCATGGGAAAACAGGGTCGCGTTTCTATTTAAGCGGCGGCTCAAAGGCTTCGACCTGTGACCCAAGGGCACGGGCAACAGAGCACGAATTTCGCTGTCAATACTCTCCCGGTCGCCGGACTCGCCTCCCGAGGATCTCGCGCAAGAGGCGTTCGAGTTTCCGAAGGGGCCCTCTGCCTAGGCGGAAGCGATAGCCCCCTCCGCCCGTCTGGATTTTCAGGGCCGCACCCAGGAGGGAGGGATAGATCTGGACCCAGCTGATCTCCTCCAGGGGGAGGGCGTAGTGGCTCCCTCTCTCGAAGGCCTCGATGCCCTCGGCCTGGACGCGTTCCTTGGTCGGCGCTCGCCGGGAGGAATCCCGTTTCAAAATGAGAAGCCGACGCTGGCTCAACAGCAGGGTACACGGCCGTTTCCGCTGGAGTCCCCAAATCTCCGAAGCCGGAAAGACGCCCAGGACGTCCTCCGCCATGATGACTCCCCGCCCGCTTAGGGGAGCTCCCCCTTAAAGATTCCTGGGATTCGCCCCCAGGCCCTTGCGTCTCTCTGCCTTACGGCAAAGGTTCTTCCCCCCGCCGACCGATGCGAAGAGGAGGGATATGCCGGCAAGCCTAGACCTCCAGCACTTGGTGCACATGTCCCACGAACTTCTCTTCATGGCATGGCACGGCGTGCATCCCAGGCGTCTCGGGATGCTCGCCTTGGATCTCCTCTTGGCACGCGAGTCCGCGGCCCGCCTGGCCCGAGACGCCGGGGATGCGACCGCACGTGACCGGGCGCGACGCTCCTTGGCCTTCGTCGGGCAGTTGGAGGAACAGGTCCTGCGTCTCTACGCCGCCCACTCATCGGAGCCGCGAGGACTCCTCGGCCGGGCGGTGCGGTATGGCGTCCGGAGGTCGTGAAATGGGCGGCGCGGTCTTCAGCGCGGAGGACCTCTCCAAGGCCTTCGACCGGGCCATCACCGATGTGAAGTCCAACTCCACGACGGAGCTCGGGAGCCTGTCGGTGCTGCTGCAGGTCCTGGGGGACTTCCGGGACGACGGGCTCTACATGATGGCGGGGCTCATCCTCGGGCAGGTGGGCGGGGCCACCTTCCAGCTCCGCAACCTGCAGACCTTAGATCCGACCGTAGAGCAGGTCCTGCGGAACATCGCCCGAGAGCTGGGTCAGGGGCTCACGGCCCTGAAGGTCGAGTTCATCAAGAAGGACGGTCCCGACCCGGGAGCCTTCAACGAGATCATGGGGAACCTGGCGAAGGTGCAGTGGCGCTTGATTCAGCGGCTGAACGTGGTCCAACAGACCCCCTTTGCCACGCCCTTCGGGGGGTCCGGGGAGGAGTAGACCGGGGCGGACCGACGGCGGGGGATTGCGCATGAACAAGGTCGCGGTCATCGCATTCATCGCGGTCGTCGCCCTCCTGTTCGCCGGTCTATACGTGCTCATTCCGCGCCTGACGACGCCTCAGCCGACCCTTCCCCTGGCGACGGTCACGATCACCACCCCGTCGGGTCCCGT
>JAZFPV010000113.1:0-2237 GCA_036444795.1 Thermoplasmata archaeon | reverse complement strand
GCGGGAGAAAAAGTTAATCCTGAAGATCACGGTCCCGGCGACCCTCCTCTTTCTGACTGGCGACCGCATCTCACACTAATTTATCCTCCCGTGTGTCAACGACTTCCTCTACAGAATCGGCGTCAACAACGGGTTCGTCCCTCTCGCGCGGGCGGATCCCGTCTTCGACATCGTCCTCCTCTACTTCCTCGGCATGGGACTCGCCTACCAGACCCCCGTCGTCATGTGGGGGCTCACGGCCCTGGGACTCGTCGACCCGGCGGCCTACAAGAAGTACTGGCGGTACGCCCTCCTCGGCTTCTTCATCTTCGGGGCCGTCATCACCCCCGACGGGAGCGGCATCACGATGATGCTCGTGGCGGGTCCGATGAGCGCCCTCTACGTCGTCGGATACGTGTTGGCCGTCCGCACGTGGAGGAGGCGGGATGGACCCACGGGACCCACGGAGACGGAAGAGGGGGGAACCGGGAAGTCCAGCACGGTGGTTTGGTCCGCCCTCATCCTGGTCGGCGCAATCATCGTCGCGTTCGTGTACGTGGGAACTCCCTTATTCGTGGCCCCCGACACGCCCACGCCGATTGCCTCGGGGACCGTGCAGGTGGCCCTCCCCGCCTTCATCCTCTACTCGCCCGCACCGCTGACCTTGGAGATGCAGACGGGCGGGACCTTGACGGTCGGCGCAGGAACTACGGTAACCTTCGAGTGGTCGGGAACTACCAGCGACGGGACGGACGTAAGGGTGGAACTCATGGGGACTCCCACCGGGCCGTTTGATGCCTCTTCGAGGGGATCTCGCCTCACGGTCTTTCCCACGAAGTGGACGGCCGACAATCTGACCTCGCTCCGTCTCGCCACGAGCGGTGGAAACGCGGGACTCTACACCCTCAACCTTTTGGTGGCCTACACGGTGTTCGATGTCGGGGGTCGCCTCCTCCTGTCCTACGAGCCCACGGCCCTCTCGGCCTCGTTCGCGCCCCTAACCCAGGCCTCGGCCGGACCTCCGCTGCCCGCGGAGAGGGTCCTCTTGGATCGAGGTCGCTTCACCTCGCTTGACCCAGGCTGGGAACTCGGTGCCTCGCTCGACCCCGTCCGCGCACGGAACGACACCTACGCGTTCGACTTCACGGGGACCGAGATCCCCCTTCCGGGCCGAAACCTCACTCTTTCGTTGACTCGCACCTTCGCATGGTCCGCCCAGGAGAGCCTCGATGTCTGGGTACGAGGGACCGCAGCGGTGGATTTCGTCTACACTTGGTACGTCGACACGCGGTTCGGTTCGATCTATCCCGTTCTGGAAGTCGCCTGACCCGCCACGACGCGTTGTTACGAAAAGACTATATCACCAATCCAGCTATTTTGAATCAAGGTGCAGCCATGGGCTTTCTCACCCACCTGATCGAGGGTTCTCGCCTTCAGTTCGGCATTCCTGCAGGACTCGAGATCGTCATCATCCTCGTCATCGTGGCTGTTATCCTGTTCTTCGGGGGCCAAAAGCTCCCCCAGTTGGCACGAGGGATCGGCAAGGCGCTGGGCGAGTTTCGTCGGGGGCGTATGCAGATCGAGCGCGAGATCCGCCAGGAGATCGACACTGCCCAAACCTATGAGGGAACCCAACAGGTCGTGGAGATCAACCCGCGCCTCATCGAGGCATCCAAGGAGCTCAACATCGACGTCCTCGGGCGGCGGGAGCGCGACCTGAAGATGGAAATCATCAAGACCCTCGACAGCGAGTCCGAGGACAAGCTCCGGAAGGTGGCCGGTCTTCTCGGGGTCGACTCGGCGGGCCTGGACCACGCCCAGCTGAAGGACCGCATCGGCGAGGCTCTCGGCGTCTGAAGCCCCATCCCGAACCTTAATAGCGCGGCCTTCTTTGGGCCCCACGGGCCCCTCCCAATGACCTACAGCGACCTCAGCTACGCCTATAAACGGCTCCGGGACACACTGGGGGAGGACCGTGTCTCGACGGACCACATGGAGCGGGTCCTTTACACCCACGACTTCGCCCCCTTAACCAAGCACGCGGCCATCCAGTTTCGCTTGAATCCGGACCTGGTGGTCTTGCCAAAGTCCACGCAGGAGGTCGTACGGGTTCTCCGGCTCGGGAAGGAATTGGAGCTTCCCGTTGTCCCTCGAGGAGGAGGGACCTCCCTCCACGCCGGTTCCGTACCGAACCTGGGAGGGATTCTCCTTTCCACCAGCCTCATGCGAGGGGTCCTGGAGGTGGACAAGGAACGCAA
>JAZFPV010000112.1:0-6934 GCA_036444795.1 Thermoplasmata archaeon | reverse complement strand
ACCGCTTGGTGGCCCAGAACATGGTCACGATACCTCGAGAGAGTCTCCTGTTTCCTATGCCGACAAATTCCTCCCGAGAGAGCATTTCATTTACCCTCTCATCCCAGCTGGTCGAGGCGATTATTCTTGGGAGCTTGGAGAACGCCTGGGAAATCTCACTTCCATACTGTTTGAGCAAGAACCCGAGAATCCGGAAGACACCATACGCATAGAATCCAAGTAGAGGTGCAAAGAAACCCGAGGGCCGAGTGAAGTCGTAGAAGACAAATGGAGAGTTTGGCTTCAGGACGCGGTGCACTTCCTTCACAAACTTTCCCAGAGCACAATACTTCACTACGCCACACGAGAGTACTGCGTCAAAGGACTCATCTCCAAATGGGAGACTTTCTGCATCGGAAAGAAGAAGGGAATCCATGCATTCAATGTCCTTCCGTTGGGCTATCCTTATCATCTCCTCAGAAAGATCTACCCCAGTTACTGAATAACCTCGACCTCGGCCGTTGAGATACTGCTCAAGTATCCCCGTTCCACAACCCAAGTCGAGGATTCTCCAGCCCGATCGCATCCTGGCTTTGCCTAGGAGGTAACCCTTCCAATATTGATCCTGAAATAATGTAGCATAACTCTGCACCAGATCGAACGAGTTCGCGAGACCATGGAAGATGGTTCTTGCAATGCTCTTGAGCTCCGACTTCTTATCCAAGATTGCTCCGCGAATCAAGATTATGGCCGACATTCGCAGAAACACTTAGTGATTTTCCACCAACCGGTCTGGGTTGGGCTTCCCAGTCACTCCGGCTACGCTGAGGGACGCGGGGAGGGGGATTTGAACCCCCGAGCGGTCACCCGCACAGGATTAGCAATCCTGCGCCCTACCAGGCTAGGCTATCCCCGCAGAACGGTTCCGATGGGGAGCCCGCTTATTTGGCTTTTCTTGTGGCCTGGCGGACGTGGTAAATAGCCGGGCGAGACATCTCCGGCGGACGACGATGGCTCTCCTCCACACCTCCATTCGGACGAGCGACATGAATCGAACGGTGGCCTTCTACACAGAGGTCCTGGGCATGGAATTGGTGCGCCAGAAGGCCCTCGCCGAGAGAAACCTCGAGATTTCGTTCCTTGCGTCCGACGGAGGGCACCAGATCGAGGTCATCCGGTACGGGGGACAGGTCGGCTTCCAGGTTCCGTCGTATGACGAACGCGTGTTCGACCACCTAGCCTTCGAGATCGAGGACATGGACGCCGTCCTGACGAGGTGTGAGCAAAACCACGGGGCGGTGGTGGAGAGACCGTTTCATCTCCCGGGGAGCTCCTCCACGTACGCCTTCATCCAGGACCCTGATGGGGTCACCATCGAACTCATTCAGCGGGCGTAGAGGCCGCCGACCCGACGGGATCAGATTCGCGGCGCGGGCTCGCGAAATCCCCGTTGGAGCACCCCAGCATCCGAATCGTACACGGCATACTCCGCGAAGCCGATGGAGTGGTGGAGCCGGAAGGAGGTTTGACGGAAGAGACCCGTGCGAGGAAGAGGGTGAGAAGCAGCCCATGGGATACCACTCCGACGTCGGCGTCCCCGAGGAGAATGTCTTCCGTCAATCGGCGGAGCCGGATCTCGGCGGCCTCCCTCGTCTCCCAGCCATCCGGACCCTCTCCCCTCAGAAGGCCCGAATCTTGTCCTCGTAGTCCTCGGCCTCCCAAGGCCGTTGGACCTCCCGCAGGTCCTCTCGGATCTCCACGGGAATGCCCCGGGTTTCCGCAATGAGGCGGGCCGTGTCCTCGGCCTTCGGCTCCGGGCTGTTGAAGATGCGCCCGATGCTCTCCCAGATCGGATCCTAGCTTAGGATTCGGGCCGCCTCTCTTCCCTCGTCCGAAAGGATCCAGCCCGCGTGGTCCTCGCCCTCGACGACGGGGTGTCCGTGCCGGACGAGAACGACCTGTGGCATCAGATCCCGAATTGCCACGCCACGATCGCTGCCGTGAGGATGAGAACGAACGCGAACTCCAGGTTGATCAGACGCCACTGCAGACGGCTCGGGCCGAAGGGCATGACGAGCCGGTTCGCACAGACCTGGCCATGACAGAGTGTCTCCCCGTGATCCTTCGCGTAATCCAGACACGTGTGGCTGTGGTAGCACTTCGTGTTCCCGTACTTCCAGAGATGCGCTACGCCTAGGACGGCGGCGAAGACACCGAGGAGGAGGACCGACAGAGGGGGGAAGGCGAGGGCGTGAAGATAGTAACTTCCCACCACCGGGGCAAACCCCCATCCGGCGCCGTACCAGAAGGCGTTGTGGAAGGTCCCGCGTGACACCTCGAGGTTGTAGGCGAGGATGGTGAACGCGCCGAAGGCGAGCAGGGCCAGAATCCACCAGGAGTGGATCGCGGCCAGGTAGACCCCCACCACGACAAATCCGCTGAAGCCCACGGCCGCCCGGACCTTCAGCTCCCGATCCGGGAACTGGGTGGAGGCATGGCGCCCCTTCATCTCATCGAGGGCATAGGCCCCCAGTTGAAGCCCGAAGAAGAAGGCCACAAAGGTCAGCACGAGACGGTCCAAGGCAATCGCGGGCGCCATCGCGGCCCCCATGACGAGGTAGGCGTACACGATGCCGGCCCTCGGAAGGTGAAACAGCACGCGGACATCCTGCCAGTACGAGCGAGGCTTCGAATATGCGACATGACTCAGGGCCACCGAGATCCCCGAGGTCAGCAACGACGGAAGGCTCTTAATCTCTCCGAGGCGGCGACAAGCAGGGTGCAGGCAAGCCGGTCGTTCAAGGCCCCGCGGGTTCACGACGCCGCATGGTCGATCGAGAAGTAGGTGACCCGGGCCGGATTCGGGGGAGAGTTCGGTTCTCGGGCCACGCCAAGCTTGCGCTACTGGCCGTCGCGGTCCTCGTTGCGGGTACCGCTCTCGGGCTGGTGTCCAACGCCCTGAGCCCCATTGTAAGCATTGACATTCCGACGGTGGATCCGAACATCACGCTGACGGTCAGCGGCATGCCGGCCTCCGCGGCGGCGGGGGACGTATTCACGCTGAAGGTGACCCTCAAGAACAACGCCAACCGGCCGGCCCCCGCCGTGCTCCGATTCGAGGTGCGCAACCCCGGCGGGATCGCGTTCGATGAGGTGACCGTGTATGCACAATGCGGAGCGGAGGCGCGGGTGTCCTCCAAGACCCTGAGCTATTACATTGGTTGGCACGGCCCGCTGCTGGCGCCCAACGGGACCCACTTCCCCGTCGGGACCACCGTGGCCCATGTGGAGACAACCCTGGGCGCCCGAGGGCACTGGCCGGTCGTCCTGCGGGAGATCCAGGAGCGGGATCCGATGGGCTACGCGGCCCTGATTGACCCCGGAACCAACGCCTCCGTCGGTCCTCGGGTCTCCGGTAGCGATGCCCTCGAGGTCCTGTATTACTACGGGATGGTCCGAGCGTCAGACGAGCGGAATCCCAGCCTCTCGGCATGGACCCTGACGGTCCCGTTCTCCGATGCCCTCGTCGCCACGGGGGGTTCCTCCCAGTTCGGTTTCCTCGTCGAGATCAGCCTCGGCGCGAAGGGAAGCTACGAGTTCGAGTTCTGGGCAGAGCGGCCCGACATGTTAGGGATGCCAAACCACCCGTGGAAGTGTGGGCCCCTGTAGGGCTCAGGGCGCGGTCGCTCACGAGAGAAGAAAAGAGGGAAAGAAAAGAAAAGGGGAAGGGGGGAAGTTCACTGGAACTTCCCGTAGGCCGGAGGGATCTTTCGGCGCTTGGACCGGCGACGCATGTGGATCGCCACACCCAGGAGGGTGAGGGTCGCCACCGACGCCATGGCCAACATGGCCAGGGGGGCCAGGTTGAACACCGCCTGGATGTCCACCAGGAGGGCCGAGACCGAGTAGCTCGGGTCGTGGAAGATGTTCGAACCCGCCGGGTAGATGTACCCTCCCATGAGGGCCACGCCCCGGAACTTGTCGGCGTTCGTTTCATTCACGATCCGGAGGCCGTTCGTGCCGGCGTGGAGTTGGAAGTACATTTCTGTCTCTTCCTCGTCTACCGTCACGTTGCTGACCCAGGTCAGCTCGCCGTTCTTCCGCCAGTTGTCCCGGAAGGTGATGGAGTCCTTGCTGAGGATCGTCGCCTCCGGAGGGATGTCGTCGTTGGAGTTGAGGTCCGCCGCACCGCCCGTGAAGGTCTCCAGCTCCGCGACGCCCGTGCCGTCTTCCACGTAGTCCTCGACGAACTGCGCGTCGAGCCACTCGTTCACCATCCCCGGGATGAAGGTCCCGAAGATCACGAGGGTCTCCAGCATGAGTTTGGACGTCTCCGACTTGGCCGTGTAGTCCCAGCCGCGGATCAAGTGGTCGTACTTGAAGTCGGCCGAGAGGGACACGCCCTCGTAAAGGCGGGGCTCCGCCACCACGCTGTCGACGATGGTGTTGTTGTCGTCCAGGGTCACCCGGTAGAAGGGCACCTCGACACCGACCTCATCCACCCGCGCACCGACGTGGAAGATGAAGGCGATCTCTTCGATCACTCCGTCTTCCTCTGTCCCTGGCCGGGAACCGTCATTGAAGATGCCGGGCTCGCGGTCCCAGATCTTGTCGTACGTGACGTTCCGGGCGGTCAGGCTGAAGGTCCACGATTTCTCGTTCTCCTCGCCGACCGTGGAGGTCTCGATGACCTCGGATCGCTCCCAGGCCCGCTCGAGGCTGACGGCCTTGTAGATCGGTTCCGTGGCCGTGATGTCGAAGTCCATC
The DNA here is from genome assembly GCA_036444795.1 of Thermoplasmata archaeon. Taxonomy (GTDB): domain Archaea; phylum Thermoplasmatota; class Thermoplasmata; order RBG-16-68-12; family JAJISG01; genus JAJISK01. The sequence continues at coordinate 2,188 of JAZFPV010000112.1, read as the reverse complement.
ATGGAGTCGCTCGTCTTGGCAAAGTCGAAGACGCCGTTGCCGGCGCCGATGCGACCTTGACTCGACGGGAATCCGGTGTCGTTGAACTCGAGCAGCAGGCCGAGGCCCTGTGCATAGATCCGGACCACCGGGATGGGTACGATGCCCATGATCCCGCCGTTCTCGTCCCGGATCTCCGCGCCGCCCAGGTATGACACGTAAGCCGATACCAGGATGATGGCGTTCGGGTCCTCCTCGGTGCCGTAGACGACGCCGAAGAAGGCAAGCGTTTGGTTCTGTGTCATGTCCAAGGCGACGTAGTCTCCGCCGCCGAAATCTTCGGTGGTTCCGAGCACTAACCGCACATGGCGGTCTATCACGGTGGGCGAGGCCGCTGCCAACCCTGCTCCCAAGGAGCTCAAAAGGAGGGCGGCCATGACGATGCCCACACCTAGGCTTATCCCACGCATTGTTGGGTCACCGACGGTCAGCTTCCCGTGACGCAGCTTATAAGCCCGAGCAGGAGTCTTCCGGAGGATTCTTTCCTACGCCTTTATATAGCGACCTTGCCGAGGAACCGCGCGTGCAGAAGGGGGACGTGCGGGCCGTCGAGAACCCCATCGCCGCCGTGTTCGATCTGGCGGACGAGGTGAACGAGCAGGCCCCGACCATCCGGAAGGCCATCGGTTACACTCGCCTCTTCATCATGGTCTGGCTGTTTGTGGATTTTGTCCTCATCGTGATCCTGTCGGACCCGGGCAACCCCTTCGCGGCCATCTCCGTTCTCGTCCTGACGGCGGCCCTCTTCGTAGCCGCCCTGGCCTTGCGATGGTCCCACGGCCCGATCTCGCGGACGTTTCTGTTCCTTGTCATCGTCGGCTCGGGTGTCGCCATCGCGCTATCCTTCGGGGGCCAGTTCCTGCTCGGAGGCCTTCTCGCCGCCCTCTTCGTCTTGGGCATCGTGATCCTAAACCTCATGAAGGATCTCAGGGCTTTCTTCAGCTACTACGCCCTCCGTCACCGAGCCATCCGCAGCGTGCGGGAGGAGGACCCCGTCGTCTATGTCCCCAAGGGGGATGACGCGGTCCAGCGTCTACTCACCTACTTCTCCGAACGGCACCCCGAGGTGCGCCAGCAAGCCCAGAAGGGCCGTGTGCAGACCCCGGCCCTCCTCCGGGGTCGTTCCGGTCTTGTCTACTCCTTCGACGGCTTCATCCACGGCGCCCCCTCGGCCCTTTGGAAGCCCTTCGGGCTGGGGGAGACGGGGTACGCGATCTTCATCAAGGCGTTCACGGAGGCGCCGATCGCGAAGGACCTGCAGGCCCTCAAGAGGGCGGTCGAGGACGTAAGCCAGGTACTGAAGGTGCCCCCGACCCGGGTCATCGCCTTGTGGACCCCGCCAGGGGATTCAGACGCCCTGAGCGACGAGGCGTACGAAATCCTCACCAACGAGGTCGTCACGTACCGCCGGGCGGGCACCGACTATCGCTGCTCCCTCGAGCTCATCACGGAATCCCCGGACGGGACCTACGACTTCATTCCCTTCGTCACCGAGGCCCTCTACGCCTAGCGGAGCCAGAAGGGGAGCTCCCCCCGGAAACGGTAATGGTCCCGGATCTGCTCCTCATAGATCTCCTTGTAAAACGCATTGTACTTCCGCAGGTAGAGCACCCCTTCCTTGGTGATACGGACCCGATAGCGTCCGTCCTGCTTGTCCACGGCGACGAGTCCATCCTCCTGCAAGTTCTCGAGGACCTTGTTCGTCATGTGATGGTTGGATCGGATTTCGTGCTTGACCTCCTCCTTGGAGAGGCCCGGCTGTCCGCGTTCGAGGATAGGGTCCAGTTTCTCCTCCAGCCCCTCCTGGTAAAGGTCGATGTCGACCTCGGAGACCAGGCGGTTGAGGACAAAACAGGAGTAGATCTTGTAGTCCTTGTACACCCGGCTGGCCATGGGGGCCCGGGCGTCCATGACCCGGTTCTTCTTATAACGCTTATTCGTCCGTTCTCAAGCCGGTGACCGTTGTCCTTCGGCAGGGAATTGATAAGCGGGGCGGCCGCTCCATTCGACGACCCCCATGCCGCGAGCCGCCTTCTCCGTCGCTTCGTGGGTCGCCATCGCCTTCCTCAACGGGGTCCTGATCGCCCCGGCTCCGGTCTTCACGCAGCTGAGGGGAGCCTATGACATCGGAAGCGCCGAGGCAGGCGCC
>JAZFPV010000111.1:0-2209 GCA_036444795.1 Thermoplasmata archaeon | reverse complement strand
ACGGCGGGAGATACGCCGAGAAATGGGGCGGTTGAGGTAGCGGGCAACGGGTCCGTCCTCCTTCTTGGCGAGGTTGCGGAGAAGCGCATCCTCTGCCCGTTCCACCATCTCCGGCGTATCGAGGTCGAACCACGGGCTCGGGGGAATCGTCCACGCCTGGAGCTGGGCCCTGTCTGCCAGGACGGCCACCGAGTCAGACAACTCGCCCTCCCCCGCGGCCGTCGTCTCCTCCAGCAAAGGGAAGATGGAACCGTCGAACAGGAAGATGCCGGAATCCACGGCGTCAGGGTCGGTGAGGCCACGTCCTACGGCGGTGACTCGGTCGCCCTCGAGTCGAACCTTCATGGCCTCATCCAGGTCGGCGATGGCGTCGACCCGAGGGTCGACCGCAACCACCGGGGGATCCAACCGCGACGCGAGAAGCGACCGAAGCACTGCAGGGTCGAAAACATGGTCCCCCATCAGCACGAGGAAGGGCGCATCCTCTACGTGGGGGCGGGCGGCCAGGAGGCTTGTCCCACTCCCCTTCTCCCAGACCTTGTTTCGCACACAGACGACTTGAACGCCCCAGCGGGAGCCGTCGCCTGCGTAGGACTCAACGTCTCCCCCAAGGTGTCCCGTGACGAGGACGAACTCCGTGATCCCTGCCGTCTTCGCCGTGAGAATCACACGATCGAGGATGGCGAGGCCCAGGAGGGGATGAAGGACCTTAGGGCGATCTCCCTCCGGCCACAGGCGTAGACCCCGCCCCGCGGCGAGCACGACGGCCCGCATCCCCCTCGGTATGCCCTCTGAAGGCTTGAAGTCTGACGCCCCCTCTCGCCTACTGGCTCGGGGAGGACGGGACGGCTCGCGCGCCGACTCAATCCCCCGCCTGGGCCGCCGGCTCCCAGGTGGTGGCGTGCAGCGGCTCCTTCGGCTCCACGCCTAACAGGAAGTCCTCGACCATCCGCCGCGCCACGTAGTCGGGATACTGAACCGGCGGATGCTTCATCACGTAGGCGGAGATGGCCTCCAACGGCCCGCCGATCCCTCGGTCCAGGGCGACCTTGGCGACCCGAATGGCGTCGATGGCACTGCCTCCGCTATTGGGAGAGTCCTCGACGCTCAGCCGAAGCTCCAGATTGATGGGCACGTTTCCGAAGATGCGACCTTCCATGCGGAGGAAGCAGACCTTGTTGTCCTTCTGCCAAGGGACATAGTCGCTGGGTCCGATGTGGATGTTGTCTGGAGCCAGGCGCGTCGGCAGCTCGCTCTGGATCGCCTCTGTCTTGCTGATCTTCTTGGACTTCAGGCGGTCTCGCTCGAGCATATTAAGAAAGTCCGTGTTCCCGCCGGTGTTCAGCTGATACGTCCGATCAATCTGGGCCCCCCGCTCCACGAAGAGGCGGGTGAGGGCCCGATGGACGATGGTAGCTCCGACCTGGGACTTGATGTCGTCCCCCACCACGGGAAGGTTCCTCTGCTGGAACCGCGAAGCCCACGCCGGGTTCGATGCGATGAACACGGGGATGCAGTTCACGAAGGCGCACCCGGCCTCCAGGGCCGCCTCTGCATAGTGTTGGGTCGCGGCCTCCGAACCGACGGGGAGATAGTTCACCAGAACGTCGGCCCCGCTGCTGATCAGGATTTCAGAGACGTCCACCGGGTCGGCATCCGCCACGACAAACGACTGGTGACCCGGCCATGTCTTCATATGGTCGGACACGCCGTCCAGGACGGGCCCCATCTGCACCTCCACCCCCATCCAGGGGACGGTGGGCTGGAAGACCTCGGTGCAGTTGGGCGGAGCGAAGATGGCCTCGCTCACGTCTTCCTCCACTTTGCGCGCGTCTACATCGAACGCGGCGACCACGCGGATGTCCCCCGGCCGATACCCGCCGATGTCCTCATGCATGAGGCCGATCGGCTCCTCGTTCGTCTCCGAATAGTACTGAATGCCTTGAACGAGCGAGCTGGCGCAGTTTCCGACACCAGCGATCGCTAGGTTGACTTGTTCCATCGAACTCTTACCCCCCGAAATTCTACGACACCCCCGGGCCCGCTCAAAGTCTACGATAAGGAGGAAGCGTCAAGCCCCTCTGGCACGGTGGCGCCGTTTGCGGAGTTCTTTCTATGCGGCGAGGTCCTATACAACACTTGCCCTACTAACGGAGAAAAATCGAGCTCGTGAGTCACAGCACAACGTCGTCTCGTTGTAGGGCGCGAC
>JAZFPV010000110.1:0-10748 GCA_036444795.1 Thermoplasmata archaeon | reverse complement strand
CGAAGGTTGGGGCGAGCCTGGGCGGGGGAAGCCTGGAGCAGATCGCCGCCCTGAGTGAATACGGGCGTCACCTCGGCATCGCGTTCCAGATCGTGGACGACATCCTGGACGTCGTCGGGGACGAGGCCACCCTAGGTAAGCCCATCGGAAGCGACGTGCGCGAGGGGAATATGACGCTCCTGATCCAGCATGCCCTCAACAACGGGAACGCCACCGCGAAGAAGGAGCTGGCGGGCATCGTCAGGGAAGGCCCGAAGTCTGACGAAGAGGTTCGGCGTGCACTGGACATCATCGCGTCCTCGGGTGCCGTGGAGCAAGCGCGTACAAGGGCGGGGGGCTACTCGGTGCGCGCCAAGGAGAGTCTCGGCGCCCTCGGGTCGGATCCCCGGAAGCTCGAACTCATCCGCCTGGCCGACCTCATCCTCCAGCGTGACGTGTAGGCTGTCGGCCATGGGCGCATCCGGTCTCGATCCGGGTACGTGGAAGGGGGTCATTGAGTCCCTCGAGGAATTCATGCCCTACTACGAACGGGCGAATCGAGCCACGACGCTCGGGGCGTTGGAACGATGGCGTGCGTTGGCCTCCCGGACCGCTTCCGCCGCGGACGTGGTGCTCGAGATCGGTCCGGGACCCGGGTCCTTCGCCCGCACCCTCCCGTGTCATCGCGTGTACTTGCTGGAACCCTCCCGCAGGATCCTCCGCTTCTCCCGCAAGAATCTGGCCGAGGCGAGGTACGTCGCGCTATCAGGCCTTGCGGAAGCCATTCCGCTGCGGGAGGGGAGCGTAGACAAGGTCTTCTGCATCTTCTCCTTTCGGGACTTTCTTGACCACCGGCGGAGCCTGGAAGAGATGTATCGTGTCCTGTGTCCGGCCGGGGAACTGCACATCCTCGACCTCTTTCGCCCGCCGCCGGGTCTTCGACGCAAACTCATGGATCTTTGGCTTCGCCGGGGGGCGGGGGCTTTGATGGATCTGGTGGTCCCCTCGCGGATTAGGCGGGGTTGGAAGCGCGACCCCTACGTGGAACTCCGGAAGACTTACGAGGCCATCGGCCCAGGGGAAGGCTATGCCGACCTCATGCGAGAGGTCGGGTTCACCCACATTGCGGCCACGGAACTGCGACTCCGGGCCGTCTACCTGCTGGAGGGGGTGAAGCCATCCACGACGTGATCATCGTGGGCGCCGGCCCCGCAGGGAGCACCACGGCCCGCTATGCCGCCCGACGGGGGCTCAACACCCTGGTTCTCGAGCGGAGGAAGACGATCGGGTTCCCCGTCCAATGCGGGGAGTACATGGCCTCGAACCGGGAGGTGGAGAGCCTGTTCCCCCTGGCGGGAGAGGTGCGTTCCCTCTTCGACCTCCCTGCGTCGCTCAAGGAAGCTCGGACGCACGTCATCCGGATTTTCAGCCCCTCGGGCCGAAGCTACGATGTCCCCTTTGAGGGCTATACGGTGTCCCGGGACCGGGTGGATCCCCATTGGGCGAGTCTGGCCGAGCGAGAAGGGGCCGAGATCCTCACCGATTCTCGCGTCCACAAGGTCCGGGGAAACAAGGTGGAAACCTCCCGAGGGACCTTCGAAGCGCGAGTCATCGTGGGAGCAGACGGTCCGCACTCGACGGTCGCCAAGTCGGTCGGCCTCCCCTCCCCCTCCCCCCTGGCCGCGGCGATCACTTGCGAGGTCGAGGGAACGTTCGGGGATTCCCTGGACATCCACTTCGGGAGCCCGGCGCCCGGAGGGTACGCGTGGGTCATCCCCAAGCGCGGAGCCGCCAACGTCGGACTCGGGGTCTGGCCGAAGTACGAGGGTCGCCTGGATGGCCTTCTCCAGCAATTTCTCGATCGGATGGGCTTCACCGCGGACGGCCGGACGGGGGGTTGGGTACCGGAGATGGGCAGCGTCCCCCGTACCGTAAAGGACAACGTGCTCCTGGTAGGGGACGCCGCGGGTCACGTCATCCCGACGAACGGCGGCGGCGTGAACACGGCCATGGTTTGCGCACGGATTGCGGGAGACGTCATTGCAGATCATCTCCAGAACGGAAGCTCCCTTGAGGCGTATGAAGCAGGATGGCGTGCGGCGGTGGGCGGTACGTTGGACGTGGGCGTCCGCATGCGGAAACTTGCGGAGCTCTTCTTCCCCAGCGATTTCTGGCTCGAACGGATCATGCGGGTGCTCGGGCCCCGGCCCATGGCCACGGCCATTCGGTGCGAGCCTCTCTTCTCCTGGGTTACAAGCTAGAGCCGGGGTTTCGCCGGCCCATCCTCCTGGAACCAGCCAGCGAAGCCTTAAGAGCGAGGCAGTCTAGGAGGCCCCGGATGGACATCCAATTCCTGGGCGGAGCGGCGGAGGTCGGCCGCCTCGGCATGCTCCTACGGGATCAGGGGACCACCCTGCTCTGCGACTACGGGCTGGCCCCATCGGACCCGCCCCAGTACCCTATGGAGGCCCCGCCTGTGGACGCCCTCCTCCTGAGCCATTCGCATCTCGATCACTGCGGGATGATCCCCGTCGTCACGCGTCAGTCGGAGACGAAAACGTACACCACCCCCGTCACCCTGGAGGTCGCAAACCTCCTCCTGAAGGACAGCCTCAAGATCAGCGCGGCCGAGGGCTACCCGGAACCCTTCGACCGGGAGGATGTCCAGACCATGAATCAGGGCGTCGTGGCCGTCGACTACGGCGACACGTTCCAGGTGGGCAACCTGGAGGTCGATGTCCATTCGGCGGGGCACATCCCCGGGTCCTCCATGTTCCGCATCAATGACCGGGAGACCGTCCTCTTTACCGGCGATCTCCAGACCATCGACACGCATCTTGTCCGCGGCACGGAGCCTGTTCCCTGCGACGTCCTCGTTCTGGAGTCCACGTACGCGGGTCGTCACCATCCGGATCGGGCCCAGACCGAGGCCCAGTTCCTCGCCCGGATTGACGAGGTGGTGGAGCGGGGCGGGACAGCCCTCGTCCCTTGTTTCGCCGTCGCCCGGACCCAAGAGGTTCTCATGGCTCTCGCCGAGACGGATCACGAGATTTGGGTGGACGGGATGGGACGGCAGGTGGCGCGCATGTACCAGCGCCATCGTCGTTTCATCCGTTCCCCCAAGCGATATGAGCGGGCTCTGGGCCGAGCGCGCATCGTCCGCTCGCAGGCGAACCGGGATCGCGCCTTGCGCGGGGACGTGATCCTCACCACGGGAGGCATGCTGTCCGGGGGGCCTGTCTTGCACTACCTCGCCGCGCTGAAGCATGACCTTCATAGCGAGGTCTTGCTGACCGGCTATCAGGTGGAGGGTACGAACGGGCGGCTGCTCCTGGACACGCGGACCATCGAATTGCAGGGCGTTCCTGTCCCCGTGGAGGCCGAGGTCTCCTCCCACGATTTCTCCGCCCACGCCGGGCATGCCAAGCTCGTGGAGTTCGTGGAGGGCTGCGATCCGACGCGCGTCGTGCTCATGCACGGGGATGCCCGCGAGGCGCTCGCGGAGGCGCTGGAAGGGAGAGAGGTCTTGATGCCCCAGGACGGCGAGCGGCACACCCTCTAGAAGACGGCCCGAATGGCGGGGCCGAGAAACTTGAGGAGACGCGGTTCCTCCTTGAGCAGAGCCAGGATGGCACGGCCGGGATAGTCGATGTCGCCCTCCTTGTTGATGATTCGGAGGAGCCGAGGATTCTGGAGAAGCATGAAGAGGTTCTCCAGCTGGGGATCGCTGAGTTTCACGAAGGCTCGATGGAGGTACAGGTAGAGGCTCAGCTCCTTGCCGATGGCTTCCTTCCATCGGCGTTCGTATCGCGCCAAAAAGGAGGCCGAGGTATCTCCCGCTTTCAGGGACTCGACTGCCGTTTGAGCGCACGCCTCGGCGCAGACGAGCCCCGTGAAGATACCGCCTCCACTCGTGGCTTTGGCCTGGAAGGCCGCATCGCCCGCAATCATGACCCCGTCGTCGTAGGTCCGCTTGGCCACGCCGATGGGGATGCCTCCGATGATGTAGCCCAAAGTCTGGGCGTCGGCGAGGAAGCGGGAAGGGGGCCCGTCCGTGAACATGCGATTCAGGTAGGGCCGCACGTTGCCTTGGCCAAGGCACAGGCCGGCCCGGGCGGAGCCGACACCAGGCACCAACCAGGCAAAGAATCCCGGAGCGACGGCCTGCCCCGTGAACACCTTGACGTAACCGGGGGTCACCTCCGCCCCCACCACGTCGGCTTCGAATCCCGGCAGGATACGATAGGGACGCCCCAGGCCGAACCATCCGGTGACATTCCCCTTCACCCCGTCCGCGCCGACGAGGACCTTGCACCGGAAACGCTCGGCCTCCCCGTTTCCTCGGGCGTGTACCACGAGATCCCCGCCGTCTCTTTCGACCCCCGTGGCGAGGGTCCCGAGGTGGACCGTAGCACCCGCATGCAGGGCCCCCTTGACCACTTCGCGATCGAAGGCCGCGCGGTCGACCACCACGGCTTCCGTCTCCCCGCCATCGACGACAAGCTCCCGGCCGCTGGGGGAGTAGAACTCGCAGCCCTGGATCTCCGTCAGGATCGTGGTTCGGCAGTCCACCATGTCCATGACGCGGGGGGTGAAGACGCCCCCGCACTGAACGGGCTCCCCGATCTCGCGATGTTCCTCGAGGATGGCCACCGTCCACCCGGCCTCCGCCACCTTCTGCGCCGTAAAGCCGCCCACGGGGCCGCCGCCGATGACGAGGACATCGAAGGCCTCGGTCACGACTGCCATTGGCCTTCCATGAGGATCATGATGAAGTTCTCGAGGTGCTTGGCGAGGGAGGCGTTGTCGGTGTACCCGCACGCGTTGAGATCCGGTGACGCAATGAGGGCCCGCTCCCCGTCCGCGATGATGTCGGTCGCGATGAGGCCCCGCTTGCGGACCACAGTGACCCCGGAAGGGACGCGCTGGTTCGGCTCCGTAATCACAGTCGCCTGGACCCCCCGTTTCACGGCCGCCCCGATGCGCTTGTTCAGGGTCTCACGGACCACGGACAGGGTGGGGGTGGAGATGATGAAGGTGTGGGCCGCCGTGTCGAGGAGCTCCGCGATCTTGCGGAGGACGCGTTGCTTTCCCTGGATGGTGTAGACAAGCTGCGGTTCCCCCTTGTCCATCAGCACCTCGTGAAGGACCTGCAAGTCGTCGAACACCGAGGACACCCGAAGCAGGACGTCGTTCTTCACCTTCTCCGGGGCCTCTGGCTTGAAGATCATGGGGCGTCCCCGGGTGGAAATCGCGTATCCCTTGTTGCAGAGACTGGAGAGGACCTTGTAGGCGGACGTCCTCGGGATCCCCGACGTCTCCGAAATCGTCTCTGCGTTCCCATACCCATGCGCGACCAAGGCGATGTACGCGCGGGCCTCGTAGGCCGAGAGGCCCAGGGACTGGAGGACGGTGCTCGCTTCCCTGGTGTCCTGCTGCAGGTCGAGTTCCTTCTCCGGGCCTTCCAGGACGTCCTCCATTGCCCTCGGCTATCCTTCAGGTCCGTAAAAGGTTTGGGCGGGGTCAGGTCGCTGCCCTGCTCGTCGGCTCGTTGCTACCGGCTGGATCCCCAGGATCGCACGAGGTCGTGCTCCACTCCCAGGTGGTCCAGGATGCGGGCGACCACAAAGTCCACCAGATCGTCCAAGGTCTGGGGATTGTGATAGAAGCCCGGCATCGCCGGGAGTACCGTACCTCCGAGTCGCGCGACGGTCAGCATATGTTCCAGGTGGATCGCGCTCAGCGGGGTTTCCCGGGGGACGAGAACGAGCTTCCGACCCTCCTTCAGCGCCACGGCGGCCGCACGCGTAATGAGGTTGTCAGAGAGACCCAATGCGACCTTGGAGAGGGTGTTCATCGAGCACGGCACGATCACCACGGCATCCAGGGGGGCGCTCCCGGAGGCAATGGGGGCGTGAAAATCATCGTTGGGATACCAGGCGGAGGCCAGAGATCGGAAGTCCTTGGGCGTGCGACCCGTCTCGGCCCGGATGACATCCTCCGCGGCCGCGGAGATGACGAGCTCCGCTTGCCCCTCCAACGCCTGGAGAAGCCGGTACGCATACCGGGCCCCCGAGGCCCCCGTGATACACACGGCGAGGCGCATGATGGGTATCGGAGGGCCGAAGGGGGTTTATACCTAGGCGGCCAGCCACCCGCCTGGCCAGGGCGAAACGTTTTAGGTTCTGCCCTCTCTATTTGTCGAACGCGCCATGACCACCGTGTACGACGTTCCCCACGATCTCCTCGTCGAGGCGGTCGCCTCGGACCTTCGGAAGGCCGTTCAGACCCAACCTCCTTCGTGGGCCCCCTTCGTCAAGACGGGCGTTCACCGGGAGAAGTCCCCCTCCCAGGCGGATTGGTGGCATACCCGCCTCGCCGCCGTCCTGCGCAAGGTCTACCTTCGGGGACCCGTGGGTACCGAACGTTTGGCAGGGGAGTTCGGGGGATCCCGGGACGGGGGTTCCTCGCCGTACCACCCGCGGAAGGGAAGTCGCTCCGTGGTTCGCACCTGCCTGACCCAGCTCGAGGAGCTTGGGTATGTGAAGAAGGAGGACAAGGGCGGCCGCTCCATCACCCCCAAGGGCCAGTCCTATCTCGACGGGAAGGCGCGGCAGATCATGATCCGCATGGCCAAGAAACGGCCGGAGCTTGCGAAGTATCTCTGAGATGTCCATGGACGAGAACGAGCTGGAGGCGATCCGTCGCAGGAAGCTGGAAGAGCTCCAGCGTTACTCCGTTGAAAGGGAGGCCCAGGAGGACGTCGCCGCCCAGGCTCAGGCGCAGCGCCAGGTTGTCCTTCGGCAGATTCTCCTGCCAGAGGCACGAGAACGTCTAGGACGGATCACCCTGGCCTATCCGGACCTCGCCCAGGACATCGAAAACCGTCTCATCACCTTGGCTCAGTCGGGCCGAATCAACAAGGCCATCGACGACGCCTCCCTCCGTCAGATTCTCCGGGCCATCATCCCCAAGAAGCGTGAGATCAACATCGAGAGGCGCTAGGTTGACCCGACACAAGCCGCACGCCATGAAACGGAGGCTGCAGAAGGCCACGAACAGCAACCGCCGGGTTCCCGCGTGGGTCATCGTCCGCACTTCGCGGCGTTTTCTTCGTCATCCCAAGCGGCGGCAGTGGCGAGGACATAAGCTAGACAAGGGATAGGTATGGCCGACGAAGAAGAACGCATTCTCACGATCCCCCTACGGAAGGCGTGGGACCTCCCCCGGACCAAGCGCGTCCCTGGAGCCATCAAGATTATCCGAACCTATGTGGAACGGCACATGAACGCGACGGCGGAAGATGTCTGGATCGATCCACGAGTGAACGAGGAGCTCTGGTCGCGGGGCATCCAGAAACCGCCCCGGCGCATCAAGATCCGGGCGATCAAGTTCGAAGACGAGCTGGTGGAGGTATCGCTGCCGGAAGCTTGAAAGGCCCCTCGGGCCCCTTGATTCGGGGTAGGAACTCGTGCCGAAAGACCAGCCCTCCGCCAGTCGATTCATCGAGCAACCGGGAGAGGATTTGGGGCTTTGCTGCGTAAGGTGGACTTCTCCGGCAACCCGTACCTTGGCGTGTTTGCCGCGACGAACGACGGCGCGGTGATCGCCTCGCCCTCGATCCCTCCCAGAAAGCTGCACCGGGTCGAAGAGGCCCTGGGGGTCAGGGCGATTTCCATGAACGTCGGGGGCTCCTCCCTCGTCGGGAGCCTCCTCGCGCTGAATTCCAATTCGATCCTGCTCACCAGTTTTGCACGGGAGGAGGAGATTGCGGAGTTGGAGGGCTTCGATGTGTCCGTCCTGGAACATCGGCTCAATGCGGTTGGAAACAACATCCTGGTCAATGACCACGGGGCGCTCTGTCATCCTGGATACGGCCCGCGCGTCCTCCGCGAACTGGAGGACGCCTTTGGGGTAGAGGTGCATTCTGCGACCCTGGGAGGGCAGAAGACCGTAGGATCCGCGGGCGTTGCGACCAACCGTGGCGCCATATGCCATCCCCACGCGACGGAGAAGGAATTGGCCCTCCTCGAGGAGATTCTGAAGGTCAAACCGGTCATCGCCACCGCGAACTACGGGACGCCCCAGCTCGGGGCCTGTGTCGTGGCGAACGATGGGGGCGCCGTTACCGGGACCCCCACAACACCCATCGAGCTGGGACGGATTGAGGAGGGCCTCAGGCTCTACTAGAGGGAGACAGGCAATATCGCGAAGGCGCTCGGGATCTCAAGACAACGCTGCATCGCAGGTTGAGCGAGAAATCTTAGAGAGAGCCGCCGCCCTTGTCCAATTCTTATCCTTAGAGACAATGCTGGGCCGGAGGGAACGGGTATGGAGTTCGCGGGGAACAGGGACCTTCTATGTATCTGTGGCCACTTCAGGGGGGACCACAGGACTTTTGTTGGTAGGTTGGGATCCGGGACCTGCGAGTTCTGTGGTTGCACCGGCTTCAGATGGCCCTTATCGGGCTAGGCCACCGCCCCCGATGAGAGGAGGATGACTTGCGAGGGAGGGAAAAGGCTAACTCCCGTGGTCTGTTGGAAATGCACATGGGATTGACTCGGAAACTTGAGTTGTGAGTGCGGTCATATCATGGATAGACATGACCTTCTCGACCCGTATCCCTGTCTCGAAGACTGTCCGTGTGAGGGGGGGCACGACTGGAGGCCACCGAAATAGCAGGGTGGGGTCTACCCGCACCTGCTCAGCCGCCCTTGGAGAGCCGCAGGACGTCTCTTCCCGCGATCTGGATCTGCACATCATCCCCTTCGTTCCACCCCATCGCCTCCGCGACTCGTTTGGGGATTGTGACGATCAGGGTGTTGCCGACACGCCGAAGTTTTATAGCCGGAGGGATAGCCGGGAGGCTACTTAGGCTGCTTGTCATGTCAAACACGAGACAGGATACCGACTCTCCTCCGTCAACATGTCCAGGCCCTCCTCACCCTCGTCGCCCTCGACTCATCCATATCGTGGCCCACACGGCTGCCTGGAGTCCGAAGAATGCTACCACCGCGAGAAGGCTGCGCCGGAATCGCCCGCCTCCGCGGGGCTTCGAGCAGATCGTTTGGGGACGAGGTAAGTCTCCAAGTGGGTGGCTTCCATCATGGCGCCACCAGCCTGAGGAGGTGCAGCCGGCCGCTCTGGAACCCGTCCGAGATGACGAAGTCCCCGGCACCCTTTTTCGGGTTTCGTTCGTGTCTCCAGACCACCGTGACGCCCTCCAGCCCCGCGTCGTTCTGGTAGTAGTAGACCACCGTTCCCTCGGTGCCCGACTTCTGCCTGGAGTGGTCATCGGTCTCGACCTGCTTGACGCGGCGACCCACTGAGCTGCGCAGGTCCGGCAGCTCGCTGAGGAGCTTTCCACTTCTTTCACTCATCTTGCCTCACCTTCCATGCCCGGTTGTATGGCAGGAGGCAGGGGAGAAAGCCCCTACCTCTTCTTGAGCCGTAACGCCCCCCCGCCCATGTGCTCCCACTCCATTAGGTCCCCCGCCTCCAGGCCGAGCATCTCCGCCAGCTGCGCGGGGATGGTGATCGTCAAGCTACGGCCCATCATTCGAAGCTTCCGGTTTATCCCCATGGATACACGGAGGAGTCTACTCCTCCATATCCCCTTGCCAGATTATTCCCCCTTATGTCGACAGATTCATCATATCGACTAGAAGGAGAAGACCCAGACCTTCGGCTTTCCCTCAAGGTCCGCCGCCTGAAAGGAGACGGCCTGACCGAGATGGAGAATCGGCCGTGAGGTGAGGGAAAGGAACTCCTCCACGGGACGAATCGACAGAGAGAGGCCGCCGACCCCGTAGTGCATGGGAACGACCACCTCGGGCTCGAGGGCCTCGACCCACTCGACGGCCTGTTGCGGCCCGACCGTGAAGACGCCACCCACGGGTACGAACAGGACGGAAACTTTCTCTTGGCGTCCCAACTCCACGGCATCCGGCCCCGCGCCCACATCCCCGAGGTGGAGGAAGGTCATGCCATCCAGGTGAAGACGATAGGCACGGACCAAACCTCGCTTCTGGCCCCCCATGTCATCATGAGGTAGGACCAGGGTTTCAACCGCCAACCCGTCCAGCTTCCCGTCGAATTGCTCATCGATCACTTGAGGATCGCCTCGCACCGAACGAGTCGCGTTGTGGTCGAAGTGGTCGTGACTGACGAAAACGAAGTCCGCCCCCACCGAGGGGGCGGGGATTCCGAGGGAGCGACCGTCGTGGGGGTCGAGGACCACGGCCCGACTCCCCCGTATTTCGAAGCATGAGTGGCCGTGCCACGCGAGTTCCAACGATTCCCCTCTTGCGCGGAAGCTGGAGGGCGGTTAAATTCATTTCGGAGTCCCACAAAGGAAACTAAAAATAGGGCGCCCCTGATGAATCGGTGCCCATGAAGGCCTTGGTCCTGTGCGTGGATCGCGACGACGACTTAGGCGTCAAGGCCAACGTCCCGGGCCCCGTCGTGGGGCGCCAGGCCAACCTGGACGCCGCAATGCAATTGGGGATTCATGACCCCGAGGATGCGGATGTCAACACGATCCTCGCGGGCGTCTCCCTGTACGACGAGTTGCAAAACGACGGCATGGAGGTGGAGGTCGCCACCATCGTGGGGGACCCGAAGGTCGGGCAGCAATCGGATCGGATCCTCAGCGAGCAGTTGGATGCGGTGCTGGAGCAGGTGGCCCCCGACGTCGCGTACCTCGTGAGTGACGGCGCGGAGGACGAGTTCGTCTATCCCATGATCGCCTCTCGCATCCGCGTGAACCA
>JAZFPV010000109.1:0-2366 GCA_036444795.1 Thermoplasmata archaeon | reverse complement strand
GGGAACAAGAAGGCGGCCGAGTCCGCGCTGGCCCGGGCTCAGCAAGGCGGGGCAGACTTGGAAGGGGACAGCTGAGACCTCGATCACCGGTCGGACCCGCTTTCCGACCCCTGCCTACGAGATCCGGTAGATTGTGTCACCCGGTCGTACGCGCTCCGCCACCTTGATGCCCACAGATTGCCCCCGTTCGGCCCCCTCCACGGACTCGTGCTCGATCTGCATGGACTCCAATTCTTGGGAGAAATCCGTCGTCGTCCCTTGAATGTGGATGGTGTCGCCGATGTGGAGCGCCCCGTCGGTAAGCTCGATAGCCGCGACGCCGGGCTGTGCGAAGTACTTGAACACCTGACCGACTCTCGTCTGCTCCATGAGACCGAAGGGCCATGGGGCAGGATTTCTAAAAAGCTTCCCGCCGCGGGCCCTCGAAGGCCCGTCTCGTCCCCCTGCACGGGCCTAAGAAACCTTTAAGGCCGTGGGGAAGTTTGCGGAGCGGTCTTCATGGTCCAGCCCCTTCAGATTCTGGAGAAATCCTTGAACAAGAAGATCTCTCTCATCCTGAAGGACGATCGGGTCCTCGTCGGCACCCTCGTTGGCTACGATGATTACATGAATATGGTCCTGGAAGACACGGAAGAGACGCAGGGGGAGCAGGTGAGGCGCGTCGGGACCGTGATCCTCCGAGGAAACAATGTGGTCACCATTGCCCCCCAGTGACTTCTCTTCGACGCGCCTCATCCCTTGGAAGCGCGTGTGATGCAGGCAGTCATCCTGGCGGGGGGGCTCGGAACTCGACTTCGTCCCCTTACCCGTTCCCGGCCGAAGGCCCTGGTGCCCCTCCTGAACCGCCCCCTGATCCTCCACGCGTTGGACGCGCTGCCCGCGATGGTCGATGAGGTGATCATCGCGGCGAGCTACATGGTCGACGCACTCGAACGATTCTTCTCCGGGCGACGGGAGAGCCGGCGCATTACCTTCGTCGAAGAGGAGGAGCCCCTGGGAACAGGCGGTGCCCTGCGAAACCTGAAGGAGACCCTCCGAGGACGATTCCTGGCCTTGAACGTGGACGTGATCAGTTCCGTGAAGCTCGAGACGCTCGTGGCCACGCACGAAGCGAAGGGAGGAATCGGGACCCTGGCGCTGTGGGAGGTGGCGCAACCGGAGGCGTACGGGATTGTCGACATCGATGAGGAGGGGAGGGTTCATCGGTTCCTCGAGAAACCCGCTCCCGAGGAGGTCTTCTCGCACTGGATCAACGCGGGCGCGTACGTGTTCGAGGAGACGCTCCTCGATCGGATTCCCGCGGGCCGACCCGTTTCCTTGGAGCGAGAGATTTTCCCGGCCGTTCTCTCCGAAGGTATCTACGGTCAGCCCTTTGAGGGATACTGGTCCGACGCAGGAACCCTGGGGCAGTATCTGGACGCAACGCGAATGCTCCTCGATCGCCAGACGGGGTCCAGGGAGGCGCCAGAAGTCCAGGAGGGCGTGATCCTCCCCGTCGCCATCGACCCCTCGGCTCAGGTGACCGGGGGGAGCGTGGGACCGTACGTCACGATCGGCGCAGACTCTCGGGTCACGGACGCCCACCTGTCGCGAAGCGCTCTCCTGGAGAGAGTCGTCGTGGAAGCGGGGGCGGCCGTGGTGGACAGCTTGATTGGGGCGGGGGCCACCATCGGGAGGGACGCCCTGGTCCGGGAGTGCATCATCGGGGAGGGCGCCTCGGTAGGGGTCGGATCCCATCGCGTGGCCGAGCAGGTGGAGTCGTGACCCGACTCTTTGGCACGAACGGGATTCGCGGGGTCGTGGGGGACGAGATGACGCCGGCCCTCGCGCATCGCGTGGGCCGCGCCGCGGGCTTCCTCTGGAAGGGCCAGCCTGTAGCCGTGGGAAACGACACGAGGACCTCGGGCCCGATGCTCAAAGCGGCCCTCATTTCGGGTCTCACGGCTGCGAGATGCCAGGTGTCCGACCTGGGCGCGGCGCCGTCGCCCGGTGTCCAGCTCTACGTCAAGGAGCACGATGTCGTCGGCGGGGTCATCGTGACGGCGTCCCACAACCCCCGGGAGTTCAACGGCCTCAAGGTCCTGGATGCGGAGGGCATGGAACTGCCTCGGACCACCGAGGAGGAGATCGAACGCCTCTATTTCGAGAACGCCTTCGAGGCACCATCCTGGGATACCGTGGGTGAGGTGTATCCTGTGCGAGGCGCCAACCGCCGCTATCGGGACGCGGTCCTCCAACGGGTGGATCGGGAGGCCATTCGGAAGCGACATTTTCGTGTCGTCCTCGATTGCGCGAACGGAGCGTCGAGCTTCACGTCTCCGTATGTGCTGGAGGCCCTGGGCTGTCGGGTCCTCACGCTGAATGCC
>JAZFPV010000108.1:0-5247 GCA_036444795.1 Thermoplasmata archaeon | reverse complement strand
CAGCTCATCGGCACTCCCATGGTGCCGCGGCGCATCCAAGACGAGCTCCGGGGGGCGGAGACCTTCGAGTCGGAGAGGGGGACCTGCGCCTACGACAGAATTCTGCAGGAGGAGTTGGAGGCCACGGACCGAATCGCCCTGGCCAACGAGGACTTCGTCGCCCTCTGCCCCTACGCCTCCCGATTTCCCTTCGAGATTTGGATCCTTCCGCGCCGGCACCGGCCCCACTTCGAAGACATCACGGCGAAGGAGAGGAGGTCCTTGGCGGGTCTCCTTAAGGACACCCTAGGAAGGCTGCGGACCCTCTTTCAGGACCCTTCCTTCAATTGGTACATCCACACCGCCCCCAGCGACGGGGGGGATTACCCGTACTATCACTGGCATCTGGAAATCACGCCGCGACTCTCCAAGAGGGCGGGATTCGAACGGGGCTCGGGCTTTTACATCAACTCGGTCCCGCCGGAGGACGCGGCGCGGCTCCTCCGGCAGGCCGGAGAGGCCTGACCGCCCCGCCCGACCCGCCTACGGCCACCCCTCGCCGAAGACGGCCGCCCCGGAGATGGTGTCACCCAGGCCTACCGTGTAGCGTGGTCGCTCCACCATGGGCGTGGGCACAATCACGAGATCCTCCTCCCGCTGCCACCCTTCTTCTCGAAGAGCCGTTCGAGCCGCGCCTTTCAGGCCCATCCCTTGAGCCAGAGTCTCGATGGCCTTCAAGCCTCGGAGCGCCAGCGGAATCTCGAGGGCCTGGGGAAGAACCTGGGGATCCGGGCTCCGGCCCAAGAGGGCCTGCGCCGTGGCTACGAGCGCGGAAAACAGGTGGGCACGCCGGACACGCTCCACGGGATGGGCGCTGAGCGTCAGATAGTAGCCGAGCGTGTGCATGTTGACCCGCGGGATGCCGAGAGCCCGCAGCAGATGCAGGGCCTCCAGCTGCCGGGCCGGATCCTCTCGAACCAACTCCCAGCGGGGCAGGCCCAGGAGGAACGCCAGATCCGCCAGCTCCGCCTCGTTCACGCTGAGGCTGTCCAAGAGGGGGAAGATCTGCTCCAGGATGGCTTCCCGCTTTCGGAGGTCGGGCGTGGACGTCATCTCGAGGTGCACAGCCAGCTTCGGGTTCTTCGTCTTCGCCGAACGGATATGGCCGCGCACGCGACGAAAGCTCTCCTCAAAGTCTGCCCCCATGTGGTTTAACCCCGCGAGGAAGAAGAGATCGGACTCTCGGCCTGCTTCCGGCAGCGCGCGTTCCCACTCGGGGTGGAACTGGATCCGGGTCTTGGGCGCCGCAATCAACCGGTTGGCTCGGGGGGCCGGTCCGTCCCCAAAGGCGAGCCCTTGAGGGTACTCTAGGATGTAGTGCACCTCCGGAGCACACTCCCAGTAGAACTCCTCGGCCGCCGGGTACTCCACGCGCGCCGCAAGTCGTAGGGGAACCTGGGCGGACGTGCCTTGGTAGAGGGAGGCCAACTCCCAGTTGAACCGATCGGGGTGGATGAGGATTCGCCCGGCCCCGAAGTTGGAGAGGAGCCGGGCCACCCTGGCCACCTGCCCACCCAGGCGACTCTCGAAGCCTCCGGTCTCGTCCAGAAACCCGATGACCTCCTCCGCGCAAAGCACCTCGAGGGCCAGACCGTGTGTGATGGAGTGGGAGAGGCCTTCCGCCAGGTCATCGAGGTCCTCCACCTCCTTGGCAAACAGGGGGGGAACCGCCTTCGGGCGGGGAAGACGTGCGAGCCAGGCTTGGTCGACCAGGCGGACCCGGTCGATGACGGAGTTATAGGCCAGGAGGGCCCGCGCTCCGCGAAGAGGGTTCTGCCTCGAGACGGCGACGTAGTGTTCTTCCCAGCGCCGTTGGACGCGATCTCGCAAGGAAACCGACCCAGGCCTTGGCTGGCCAGGAAGGGGGCTCCCTTTAAGTTAATCCACCGGGCCCGCGGAGTCGAGCAAAGGCCTAAATGCCCCGCTTCCCCATCGCGGGCGGGGGACTCCATGAAACTCATGTCCGGGGTTCATCTCATCGAGAGCATGGCTCAGAGCGCCTTGCTGACGGATGACCGGCTCCTTTTGGTAGATACAACGTACACGGCGGGGGCACCGGACATCGTGGCGTATTTGAAGGAGATCGGGTACAAACCCACGGATCTCGCGAGCATCGTCATCACGCATGTCCACCCGGATCACGTCACCGGCCTCGCCGGACTGGTGGAGGCCTCGGAGGCCGAGGTCGCGTCCCATCGCATCGAGGCCGAGTTCATCTCGAAGCGGGAGACCTACCCCGGTGGTCGTGTCCTTCCCCACGCCGCCACGGAGGTGGACGTCCTCCTCGAAGATGGGGACCGCTACCAAGAACTGACGGTCATCCACGCCCCGGGGCATACGCCGGGCAACATCGCCCTCCTGGACGAGGCCCGCGGCCTCCTCATCGCCGGAGATAGCATGAGGACCGAAGGGGGCCAGATCGGCCCCATGATGGATCAGAACAACATCAACCCGGCCGAGCACCGTGCCTCCATGAAGAAGATCGCGGGCTTCGAATTCGAAGCCCTCATGGTCGGACACGGAGAGCCCCTGACCACGGGGGCTCGCGACCGGCTCAAGGAGGCTGTGGCTAAACTCTAGCCTCGCCCTCCTCCCCCGACGCGGCATCAATCCGTCTCGCGGCGAACTGGTAGAAAGAGTTGACCCCCTCGCGGAGACGCTCTAAATCGACCTCTTCGTCCTCCATCCGGTAGGCACGTAGCGCAGATCGAACCAGCGGTTCCCACCGAGCTGGGAGGGTATCCATGGCCCAGTCGGCCGCCGCGACCTTCGAGACGGCCACGTCCTTCGTCGCCCACGTGTAAACCAGGCGACACAGGTTGAGTACACAGTAGAACGGGTAGTGGTGGAGGTGGGCTTTAATGAACCTTCGCTCGTCGTCCAGGGCCCGGGCAATCTCCGGCCAGGTAGCCGGGAGAAAGAGGGTTCGGGGATCCGGCCCTGCGAGGACGAGAACCGCCCCCTGATGGATGTGCTCCCGGTGGAGGGCCCAGGCTCCGTCCTTCACGGAGGTCCACACCTCCTCCCCTCCCGCGCCGACCAGCTCCTCGGGCGGGATCGCCTCCCGTACCTTGGAGAGGGGCACATAGAAACCATCCAGGTGTTCGGCGTAGCGGTACTCTCCCACCAACAACCGATGCATGTCACGAAGGGCCTCGATTTCTTCCTCATCTAGCTCATGGCCAACAACGACCTGAAAGTCCAGGTCGACCCGGTCGGGGACGAAGCCAGGGAAGGCGATGGAACCGAGGAAGTAGATCCCCACGAGGTTATCCTGCAAGGCGTCCTTCAGCCGCTCCCGAAGCCGTTTGAAGAGACGTCGGACACCATGGGGAAGATCCTCCAGACTCGATTCGGGCACGATGGGGGCCACAGGGAAGAGAGTTAAATCGATATCGCGCTCTCTTCATGGGAAGATTGTTGGGGCAAGATGAGGACGTCCTTCCGTGGCTTTTGGCCTCGGAGGATCCATCAATTCGTTATCTCACGCTTCGCCATCTCCTGGAGGAGCCGAACGACAACCCGCAGGTTCGAGAGGCCGGGGCGAAAATCCTGGATGGGGCCGGAGGGGCCCAACCGCATGATTACGCTCAACGCCCTTCGGGTGCTCAAGGCCGCGGGCCGAGGAAGTCCGCCTTCCTAGTCAGGAGCCAGAACCACTTCGTAATGCGCCGAGGTTCGATCGTAACGGGCGAGGAGACCCTGCGCCTTCTCCGGGACCACGGCGATCTCGTAGTCCTCCCCCGCGAACCGTCGGACGGCGTCCATCGAGTCCCAGAGGGTCAGGGTGACGAACTCCGCCCCCTCCGCGACCTCCCGGCGGAGCGCATAGGCTCCTCGGTACCCGTCAATCCCGTGAATGCCAGGTAGCACTTCCGTCCGAAGCAGCTCCTCATACGCATCCGCCTTGTCAGCCGCGGTCCAGCCCCTCCATAACCGACCAATCATGCTTCCACTTCAGGACGGGGACGCATGCCCCCTTGAAAATGGGCTTGCATCGACTAGGGGCGATTTGCATCTCCGCCCGACGAATCCGAAGGGCCGACCTCAGAATTCGGGTCTTCGGCTGACCTCTCTCGGAAAATACAGAGGACGGAAGGGCGCGCCGGAAGTCCGGCTCCCAATCTCCTCCCCTAACTCCCCTAAGGTCATCTCCCGATCCTCGTCTGCCTGGCGGTCGTAGACCTGGAACGTCTTTGCTCCTGCTTTGGCCTCCCGCTCTCCCACGACGATGACGTAGCCGACCCAGTCCTGTTTGGCTTCCCGGACTTTCTTCCCGACCGTGGCGCTGCGGTCGTCCACTCCCACACGGATGCCCTTCAAGCCGTCGGCCATCTCCTCGGCCAATTCCATGTGGTTCTCCGCGACCGGAAGGACCCGCACCTGCTCGGGGTTGAGCCAGAGGGGGAGGGTTCCCTTCCGCCCGGCCTTCTCCGCCGCCACGGCCGTATCCAAGATGGTGTACAGGTAGCGCTCCACACTCCCCAGGATGGCAGAGTGCAGGATGATGGGGTGGCGCTGCTTCCCCTCCTTGTCGGCGAACGTGATCCCGAACCGCTCCGCGTTCCCCACGTCGATCTGGACCGTGGCAATCTCCCGTGCCCGTCGCTCGGCGTCCTCGATCATGTACTCCACGTTCACCGTCCAATAGAAGTTCTGGCCTCCGGGGTAGATGTTGATTAGCCCTTCCTTCCCCTCATGCTTCAGCATCTCCCGGATGAGGCCTTTGTTCTCCTCGTAGGCCTCCCGAGACGAGACGTTGATCAGCAGTTCATACTCCCGTCCGATCGCGGCGGCCTCCTTCGTGATGCGGTCGTGGAGGCGCAAGAACCAGTCGTATGCCTCCGGTAAATCCCGACAGAGGATATGCAGGTCCGGCATGTTCAGACGCCGCAGGCGGAAGAGGAGGCTTGTCTCTCCGGATTGCTCGAACCGGTAGGCATCCGCGACCTCGAAGGCCCCCAAGGGCAACTGCCGGTAGCTGATCGTCCAATCGGCCATGCTGCTGAATTGCTGGTGGCAGGCGGCGTAGCGGAGGACGAAGGACCGCTTGTCTGTCTCCACGGTATAGAGACGGTCCCCGAACAGCTCCGCATGCTCGGCCACGGCTCGTTCCGCCAAGTCGAACATATTCGTGCCCCGCAACGGATAGACGGGCAGGCCGAGATCCTGGGCTACCTGATGCGCGTAGTCGGCCACGAGGTCGAA